>CAYHKM010000069.1:0-1866 GCA_964357285.1 uncultured Candidatus Saccharibacteria bacterium | reverse complement strand
TTTTCAATGTGCGCGCGGAGATACATGTCTTCGTCGAGGCAGACGTCGCACGCTCCGGGATTGAGGCCGTCTTTCATCACGGCTTCTCGATACCCGGGGATATCTCGGTCCTCTACAAGTCTCCCGGCATCTCGACACGGAAAATCGCACTCGGCTCTCCCACGACGCATATCACGACCCTCATGGACCTTGTCCTCTCCACGGTCGGAGAACGAGCGGTCGGCGTCACGGGGACGAAAGGGAAGAGCACGGTCGCATCCCTCATACACCACATCTTCGAAGGCGCGGGCCGCGAAACGGCCATCTTCGGGAACATCGGCGTCGCGGATCTCTCGCTCCTCGACAAGGACGGCCCCGACATGACCTACATAATTGAGCTCTCGAGCTACCAGCTCGAACACGTGACCCACTCGCCCCACGTCGCCGTCATGACGAACCTCTTTCAGGAACACCTCGCGCATCACGGGTCCTTCGAGGCGTACCGCGAGGCGAAACTCAATATCGCGCGATTCCAGAAGCCCGGCGACGTCTTCGTGAACGGCAGTGGCATCGCGGCCTCATTCAAAGGGAGACTTGTCGTTCCGGACGCGTCGACCCGTTTCGATACGAAGCTCCTCGGGGAACACAATCAACGGAATTGCGCGCTCGCGCTCGCGGCGGTAACCGCTCTCGGTGTTGCGGAAGAGAAGGCGCGCGAGGCCATTGCGACCTTCGATCCTCTCCCGTACCGCTTGGAGCGGGTGGGGGAGTTCGGCGGTATCACGTTCTACGACGACTCACTCGCGACGGTTCCTGAAGCGACCCTCGCGTCCATATCCGCGCTCCATCGTGTCGACACGCTCATCGTGGGCGGCGAGGACCGTGGCATCGACTTCGGGCCTTTCGCCGAAGCGCTCGCGAAGACCCCGATTGCGACGTACGTCGTCTTCCCCGATACTGGGGCGAGGATGGTCGCGAAGGTCAAGGGGCACAAGGTCATCCCGGTGTCCTCGATGGAAGAAGCCGTCAGAAGCGCCATCGCGGAGACTCCCCGGGGCGGGACCGTCCTCCTTTCGAACGCATCCCCTTCGTTCAATCTTTTCAAGAACTACAAGGACAAAAGCGCCCAGTACCGCGCATGGATAACCGAACTCGCATCGCGATGAAAAACCTTCTCGTTTTTCAGCACGTCGGGCGCGAATCGCCCATAAACATCGCGACCTACGCCGCAGACAGAGGTATCGGTTTGCGGGTCGTACGGCTCTGGAAAAAGGAGCCCATACCCGACGTTTCGGGGTATGACGCGCTCATCGTGATGGGCGGCCCCATGGGCGCATACGACGAGTACGACGGCAAGCCCGAGGAATTCACCGCCATCAAGCAGAATCTCGGCGTCCTGCCAATCTTAGGGATTTGCCTCGGCGCGCATCTCATCGCCTCCGCGCTCGGCTCGAACGTCTACCCACACACGCCAAGCGGCAAACGGATCAAAGAGATCGGATATGACACGGTCGAGCTCACCGAGGAGGGGAAGCAGAGCCCGCTCTTCCGAGGATTGCCGTCACCCCTCACGGTCTTCCAGTGGCATGGAGATACGTTCGACCTGCCAAGCGGCGCGACGCTCCTCGCGACGTCGAAGCTCTGCGCGAATCAGGCCTACCAGATCGGAAACGCTTACGGTATTCAATTTCATGTGGAAATAACGCCGGAATTTGTCGATGAATGGCTTCGGGATGATGCGGCGTGGACCGGGACCGACCACGAGCTTAATGCGCGGCGGGTGGTCGAGGATTCGAGGAAATACGAACCACTCATGAAGAAGCAGTGCTACGCGCTCATGGATAATTTCCTCGGTTCATGATCGTTCACTATCTTTTGGTTATTGCT
>CAYHKM010000068.1:0-1929 GCA_964357285.1 uncultured Candidatus Saccharibacteria bacterium | reverse complement strand
CTCGTCGGGGATGCTTCTCGTAAGCTGGGTCGTCATCACGCTCGGTTTCGCGTCCGTGTACTGGCTTCTCGCCGACATCCCGGGGAATGGGATCGTACCTATTGAGACGGGCGATCCCATCACTCGGGCTCTGAATGCGGTCTACTACAGCATCATCATAGGGACCACGACCGGCCTCGGCGACATCGCTCCCCACGGCGTCTCGCGGCTTTTTACCGCCATCCAGGCGATTCTCTCGTTCATCCTCCTCGCCATGTTCGTCGCGAAGTTCGCCGCGCGTAAACAGGAGAAGGTCCTGAACGATATTCATCAGATCTCGTTCGACTCGTCGTTCCACTCGATCCGGAATGGGCTCTACGTTGCCCGCAAGGATATCGATACCGTCATCGTCCTAGTCCTCGAGCACGGGGCGGTTTCCGAGAAGGGCTGGATGAACCTCCGGGCGGCCCTCCGGCAGATCCAGATCTTCAGCAAACACATCCCCGACTTTTATCGCAAGACCGCGAAGACCCACGCGTTCGATATCGATCGCGAGATGCTCCTCATCGACTCCTTAGGGCGGACCCTCTTCCGCCTCGTTGAAGCGCTTGACCTCTTCAGGCGGCGCGACAAAGCGTTCCTCGAAGAGAAGCGTGTCGAGCGCGAGTTCATGTCGCTCATACGCACGGTCGAGAACATGTCGCTTCATGAGGAACAGAAGACCTTGGATCCCGAAAACCACGAGGCGTTCCAAGAGATCCTGAACTCGACAGCCGAGCTCCGCGCATACTTCGTCGCGTCGAAATGAACGCATGGAAGGGGACGAACTCAAACGGCTCCTCGCGACCGCCGACCGCATCATAAGCTACTCGCCGATGGGCGATGAACCCGATCCGGGCCAATTCCTCCGGGAACACACTATCGTTACCCGAGGCATGAGTCTCTTGCCGTCCCGCGAGGTTCCTCCTCACGAAGTCGCGCGGCCCCTAGTGACGCGGTATTCCGGCGAACGTGTCTGCATCTTTGTGCCCGGCCGGGCGTTCGACCGTCTGGGTACGCGCCATGGCCGCGGCGGAGGATGGTATGACCGCCTTCTCTCGCTGGTGCCCGCCCACTGGACGCGGATCGGGGTTACATTCAAAGATCGGCTTTCTGAAACGCAGCTTCCTCGTGCGAAGTGGGATGAGCCAGTCGATTACGTCTTAGTGAAGGGGAGCGGATGGGATATGATGGCCACGAACGCCCGGCATGGCACGGCGTAGCGCGCGCGATGATATACCGCATCCTTACCGCGACACTGTTCTTCTTCATCCGCGACGCGGAAACCGTACACCGGCTTTCGCTTGTCGTCCTCCGCATCATCGGCGTGTGGCCCTTCTCGGCTCTCATGCGGGGCATGACAGGCGTCGAGAATCCCGCGCTTGAGCAGACACTTTTCGGTCTTCGCTTCAAAAATCCGATCGGTCTTGCCGCAGGGCTCGACAAGGACGGCGTCGCGGTCGCGGGCTTGGAGACGCTCGGTTTCGGGTTTATCGAAGTCGGCAGTGTAAGCATGCTCGCGCAGACAGGGAACCCGCGTCCGCGGCTTTTCAGACTTCCCCGGGACGGCGCTCTCGTGAATCGCATGGGCATGAACAATGAGGGTGCTCCGGCTATCGCCGCACGCCTCGGAAGGGCGCGCCACACGGTGCCAGTCGGCATCTCGCTCGGCAAATCGAAAGCGACGGAGCTCAAGGACGCGACAAAGGATTACCTTTTCTCGCTCACGAAGCTGTACCGCTTCGGCGATTACTTTGTCGTGAACGTAAGCTCGCCCAACACTCCCGGCTTGCGCGAACTTCAGGACAAGAACCGCCTAGTCGAGATCTGCGGCATCCTCGACCAGCATCGCGCGGCCCAGCGCGACCGGAAGCCCATCCTCGTGAAGATCTCGCCCGACCTCTCGAATGA
>CAYHKM010000067.1:0-1978 GCA_964357285.1 uncultured Candidatus Saccharibacteria bacterium | reverse complement strand
TCGAGGTGGAAAGCCCGACACTAACGCAGGAAGTGCTGCTGGCGGTCGTCTCGCCGCTTCCACCAGAAGACGGGGTCTCCAAAGACGAAGAGCTGGGGACGGTATCGAGGGTAATGGGCTTTGCTTTGACGGGCGGGGTCGGCATGGGCTGGAACGTGGGGAATGTGGGCGACGACGACGAGAAGAACGCGATGAAGCCAGTCGGCCGAGGCGAGACCGTGTTCGTGAATTTGTCCGTAGGGGATGCCGGCGGCGCCTGTTTCTTCGGGAAAAACGACGAGAAGAGCGCCGCGATGCGCTCGAAGAACGAAGGCGGTCGCGCCGTCAGGACGCCCGCTTCGACCGGAGCGTCGTTATAAAGGAATATCGCGTTGTCGGCGGTGAATAGTACCGAGATGTGCTGCCAACGGCCCGGAACGAGGTGCCGCGCATCGGTCACGACATCGGTCATGTTGGGGGCGCGAACGAATATCCTCCCGCCCGAGACGCCGAGCGCGCGGCCGCCCATATCCATATAGAGGACAGTGGGGCGCTCTGGAAGGACCGACGGATACACCCACGCCGAAAGTCGCGCGACGATGGCGCCAGAAGTCCGGAACCGTTTCTCCCAGACTGATGAGAACGCTTTCCCGTCCCAGAGTAAGGCGTCGCTGTACCCTCCCTCGACCCACGCGATGCCGCCCTGATTCTCGGAGAACTGCGCGTTCAGGGTTGCTCGCGTGAAAGAGCCGAGAACTCCAGGCTCTCTGCGCGTTGATATGAGGCCGAGCTTTTTCTGATACGAGAGTACGGCCCGCTCGGTAGCAGGGCCGTAGAAACCCGTCACCGCTTTTTCGGGATAGAGGTTCGGTATCTGCGAGAGCCAGGTCTGCAAGAGCGAAACCTCGGGGCCCGTAGAGCCGAGTCCGAGTATTTCGGTGAGCGAAGTGGGCGGTGCTTCCTCGGCCCGCACGGCTACGGGAACGATACTAAGAGCGAGAACGAGGAGAAGGAGCGGTGCGCGCATATCGCTGTGATTCGTTTTTATCATACCACTGCCAGAAGAAAGTTCGGGTCCGGAGATTTACCGCCGAGGAGAAGGCGTGGGCGGCGCAAAACGCCACGTCGAGACGATGAAATCGAGGAGAACGGCGTCTTCGGTCGCGGTCGAAAGTTCGTATACATAGCCGTCATACAGGAACCAGAATGCGGTCTGCTCTCTGTCCGCGCCGGTCTGCGCGCTAAAGTAGAGCCCCCGGACCAGGGTCCCAATGTACCCTTCGCGCACGCTCATAATGATCGCACCCGGCATGTTCGCCTTGATGTCCTCTTCGGTGAGCGTTGTGATGCCCTTGACCGGGAGCGCGACGACGGTCAGGCGGTGATCCGCGTCGTCGTGGACGACGACCGCGTGCGCGCCCGGCGCGCCCGGGTCCGCTTCAGGGGCCAAGAACCCGTCCGGAAGCCGGAATGAGAATTTGAGGGTTTCATTGGTGTACCAGCTCTCGATGCCGCTCGTGGTCGTGAGTACGAGTTCGTGTCCGGGTATCGAGAACACGCTTGTGGTTGCGCTCCTCTCCTCCATAAGTCGAGCCGACCCCCGCCACCCGAACGCTCCAAAGAGAGCAAGGCCGAGGAACAAGACTCCGATGCCGAGCCATATGGCGAGCGAGGAACCTTTCATAGCGCTCTCACTGAATAATAACGCTCCCGCCTTGTATCTGAACCGAGCCCCCGCGGATGATGAACATCCCCACGGGCGTGAAGTTGGGAGTTTCGAGAGGGGTATACGTTACAACGATAAGTCCGTTCCTCCCTGCCCCGCCTGCCGTTCCGGAACATGGGTCTTCGCCGCCAGGAGTACCGCCGCCACCGCCACCGCCGCCGGCACCATAGAGCCCGCCGGCACCAGCCGTCCCTAAACAAGCACCCGAGCCCCCGCCCCCGCCCCCGCCCGAGCCATGGGTCTAGTCGAACGATGTACCGTCGCTTCCGTTCG
>CAYHKM010000066.1:0-2336 GCA_964357285.1 uncultured Candidatus Saccharibacteria bacterium | reverse complement strand
TTCTGATGTCGCGGTTCATAGCGGAGGCGACGAATTCCTCCCCCGCACCGCCCCAGCAACTCTCTCGCTCGGACTCCTGTCCTTCGGGAATGAGGTTGCAGAGCGAAAAAACCTGTCGTACGGCCGAGACGGGAGGGATGCCGACAAAATCAGGTATGCCGGCCACTTCAAAAAAACGCTTGGAGAGGTAGGTGTAGCACAAGGGACGCGCATCTTCCGGCATGAAACCTGCGTCGCACGGCATGAGAGGGTCGTCCGGAGGGAGGTAGCGGGGTTTCGCCTTGGCCCATGCGTCACGGTCATGAACGCCGTCGACCATTTCCATGACCGCGCCGCCGATGCATTCATGTCTGGCATAGGATGAGCGCTGCCCCGCGAGGACGCGCGGGAGTCCGCTCGTGGTGGGATTCCCGGCATTGACCGCCGCGATGCAGATGGGTATCGCCTTTTCGAGGTCGTACTTGAGATATGCGAGGATGCCGTGCCCGAGGCCGTGGTAACACATGGCGTACGCGCCGCGGCCGCCCGGCGCTTGTTCGCAGGTCCGTGCGATATCCGGAAGCGCAGCGTCGCCATGCTCGATGAACGCGCTGATGACCATGGAGTGGGAACAGGCGTTCCGGAAATCCTGCGTGCAATCGGCGATGCCGGCGATACCTTTCTGTTCGTACAGGATGTACCCGACATAGTGCGCGAGAAGATGGGTGTCAGTGCCGGGAGGCACGGGAGTGCGGCGGAGGACCTCAGACGCGTACGGAGCCCCTTTCGTGCGCGCGAGTTCTTCGAAGTATCTCCGGTACGCCTCGAAATCCTTCAGGGGGCGCTCGGCGAGTGAGGCGACTTCAGGATACGAGCTTCCCGTTCGTTCTATCTTGATGCGGTCATTCGATACGAGGACAGCGGAACCGAGGAAAAGGACGAGTCCGAGGACGCCGACGAGGGCCTTCTTCACGCGCGCGTTACGGGGAAATGCCATGCGTCTCCGTTCAGTACCTCGCTGATACATGCCATACAGCTAGTGTATCACCGGCCCTCTCCGGCCCGCTCGATGTAAAGAAACTTGTCCGGCTCCTCAGCTCGGCGATGTGAAAGCAGGGCTTTTCCATTGCTCTCACTT
This sequence comes from uncultured Candidatus Saccharibacteria bacterium, assembly GCA_964357285.1. Lineage (GTDB taxonomy): Bacteria > Patescibacteriota > Minisyncoccia > Phycocordibacterales > Phycocordibacteraceae > Phycocordibacter. Next base: position 1,219 of record CAYHKM010000066.1, on the reverse strand, counting down.
TACGTCGCCGGTAGACTGCGCGTATGAGTCCCGTTAGAAGCTCTATTCGTATACGTCGCACCATGGTTCAAAGCGCGTGCCCGTTTCAAACATCGGCGATATGAAGAACGTTTCTGGCACCGCTTCTAACGGGATGAGCGTTGCCGTTCTTTACTTCCTCTCGTTCGTGACGAATGCCGCCATACTCGTCCTTGAGATCGCGGGCGGACGGCTTCTCGCGCCGTACATTGGAACTTCTGTCGGCGTATGGGCGGGCTTAATCGCGGTCATCCTCGGTGGCATGGCTCTGGGCTATCGCGTAGGTGGGCACCTCGGAGATCGAGATGCGTCTCAAAAGCGCATCGGGCTTGTCATTACGGTGGCCGGGATGGCGGCGCTCATATCGTGGGGGATGCGCGATTTTATACCGACCTTGTTCGGAAACGGAGGCTACTCGCCCACTATAGCTGCGCTCGCCCTCGGGGCGATACTTTTCGTGCCGACGGTCATTCTTCTTGCCGCGGTATCCCCGATGCTCGCGAAAAATCTGATACGACGGCTGGAGCGCTCTGCCGAGGCGGTGGGGACTTTGAGCGCCGTGGGAACGGTAGGCGCTATCGCGGGCGCCGTCGCGACCGGCATGTTCCTTGTTCCTTACTTCGGCGTCGACATGATTATCCTCGGAGTCGCCCTGTCGCTTATAGCGTGCGGACTTCTCCTCCATGGAAAAGATTTCCGAACGTTCGCCGTGTTCCTCGCATACGCGGCAAGTGCGGCTTTTTTCCTGAACACCCTCCCCACAAAAGCGGACGGGTGGCTCGCCGAGGTTTCAAGTTCCTATAACCGCATCATCGTAACGGAAGATAGCGCCGATGGCGGGACGCGCGCGGTCTGGACGAGCCCGTTCGGGATGCAATGCCAGATGTACGTCGACCGCGAGGGGCGCGCCGACGAGTCGCGGCTTTCGAACGCCGTGGTGAGAGCCCATGACATCCTTATCACGGCCTTGTTCTCGGAAGGTCCTCGGCGGGCGCTTTTTTTGGGCGGGTGTGTCGCCGCGTTTCCAAGATACCTCGCGCGGAATCATCCCGGCATGGAGGCCGACGTGGTTGAGATAGATTCCGCGATGACGGAAGTCGCCCGGGACTATTTCGGCTTCGACGAGGCGTCGTTCCCGGCGATTTCTGTGATACATGAAGATGCCCGGACATTCGTGAACGGCGACCACGTGCCGTATGAC
>CAYHKM010000065.1:0-2439 GCA_964357285.1 uncultured Candidatus Saccharibacteria bacterium | reverse complement strand
ACACTTTTGGGGCCCCGCGTACGTTTCTCGTAACGGGTGCCGACCCTAATAAACTTGCGCGCTGCGAGTAAGCGCTCGCGGCGCTTTCTGGGAAGGGTTATCGCGTCGTTGACATAGACATCCCGAACATCGATTACGCCTTGGCGACCTACTACATTCTCATCTTCGCGGAAGAAGCGACGAATCTTTCGCGGTTCGACGGCATGCGCTATGGCCTCCATGTGGAAGGAGCGACCCTCGCCGACGAATACAAGAAATCCCGAAGCGCCGGGTTCGGATGGGAAGTGAAGCGCCGCATCATCCTCGGCACATACATCCTCTCGCACGGCTACTACGACGCCTATTACCGGCGCGCCATGGCTTTGCGGGGCCTCTTGGCGGATGACTTTGACGCTGCGCTCTCCGAGGTCGACGTGATCGCGATGCCGACCTCGCCGATTCTTCCGTTCAGGTTCGGCGAGAAGGATGCCGATCCTCTTTCCATGTATCTCGCCGACATCTTCACCGTGCCCGTGAACGTGGTCGGCGTTCCCGCGATATCCGTTCCCGCTGGCTTCGCGGACATGGACGGTACGAAACTTCCGGTCGGTATCCAGTTCATCGCGCAGAAGCTCTGCGAAGGAAAACTCTTTGCGGTCGCGCGTGATGTCATCGGAGAGCCCTAACCGCTATGGAACACTTTCGGTTCCTTAACCTCGAATATTGGTACTGCATCTTCTACTCCCTCTTCGGTGGCAGGTGCACCGAAGTAGAAGGGCTTAATGCGCCTTCGGCCAGTGTTCCCGGCACCGGCATTGAGGGGATGGCTTCGACCACGGCCGCGTCCGGAGGGGGAGGGGGATTCTTTGGCGCCGTCATGGATGCCGCCCACGGCGTCTGGGAGGTCGTCGGGCCGGTTTTCGGAGCGATTTGGGCGGGATATGCGACCCTTGCGTATTCCGTGTCCGGGCTCTTGTTCCTCGGCATCGTGGGATCCATCGCGGGCCTCCTCCTTCTCCGATATCGTGAACGCTCCCTGTACGGCCGTCTTCCGCCGGACCCTCCCGGCTCGCACCGGGTCGCTTTGCGCTGGCATGAGCTCCTCGATCGCGCCATGTCGGCGGATCCCAAGGAATGGCGCGAAAGCGTCCTCTCCGCGGATGTCCTCCTGGGCGAACTTCTGGGGAGTCTCGGGTATCCGGGCGAGGGTAGCGCGGAGAAGCTCCGCAGTGTCCCCGAAGGTGCATTCGTGACGCTTCCCGCAGCGTGGGAAGCTCACCGTGTGAGGAACTTCGTCTCGTCCGGCGGGTCCGATTTCATCCTGACCCAGCGCGAGGCGTTCCGCGTCATGAAGCTCTACGAGCAGGTGTTCGAGGAATTCAAGTTCGTGTAAGCTTGAATCGCCCTTTTTAGCGATGTATAGTGAGACCTCTGCCGCGGGGTGGAGGAGTGGTACCTCGCAAGGCTCATAACCTTGAGACCTCAGTTCGAATCTGAGCCCCGCAACAAGTTTTGCAAGGGTCCATAGTTGATTGGGAGTCGAGCGTAACGTTCCTGTGGATTCATAAATAGTTTTCTATTTATGATGTAATAATGGGCGCATGCCGTACAAAGACACTCAAAAAAACAAAGCCTACCATGCACGGTACATGAAAGAGGTGTGGTATCCGAAGAACAGAAAGAAGCACATTGGCTACGTGAAGAACCTGAAACTCAGGATTTATAAGTTTATAGATGATTACAAGAGAAATCGCGCCTGCGCAGATTGTGGTTTCGCAGGGAAGAACTTCCCGCAAGTACTTGAATTCGACCACCGCAGAGATAAAAAATTCGAGATTGGATCGTGGTCGAAATCGGTTTTAAGTCTCATACGTGTCAGACTGGAAATGCAAAAATGCGATCTTGTGTGCGCGAACTGTCATCGAATGCGGACTATACGAAGGCGCCACAAGTCCTAAAAGTCTTAGTTGCCGGCCGCATCTAAAAAATAGCTTATACTGCTCGAATCATGAAAGCCGTCGTACTTGCCGCGGGCGAGGGAAAACGCCTTCGTCCTCTCACACTCGAGCGTCCGAAGCCGATGATTCCTTTGAACGGGAAGCCCCTTATCGAGTACGTACTTGCCGAACTCCCCGACGAGATAACGGAAATCATCATGATCGTGGGCTACAAGGCCGACAGTATCACCGCACATCTCGGCAGTACCTATCGAGGGCGGCCAGTGACCTACATCACCCAGACCGAGCGGCGCGGTACGGCGCACGCGGTCGGCCTCGCGAAACCGCATCTCACGGAGCGCTTCATGCTCCTGAATGGCGACGATATCGGCGACAAGGGATCCTTCGAGAAGGGCCTTGCGTATAAGTACTGCGTGTTCGTCGCCGAGCACGCGGAGCCGCAACGCTTCGGGGTCGTGGAGGTGAATTCTGACGGCACGCTCAAGAAATTCACCGAGAAGCC
>CAYHKM010000064.1:0-2534 GCA_964357285.1 uncultured Candidatus Saccharibacteria bacterium | reverse complement strand
CGGTGTGAGGCCTTCTCAGAGAGAGCGCCCCGCGAGTGTATCCCTACGAACTGCGAAAAAGTGCCAGGCGGCTCCCGCACGACACAATGCTCGGAGTTCATCGCTCCCGGCCGCTACCGTATCGCATGTCCGTCGTGAAATGGGGATGTCCGAGGTATAGGATGCAATAAGGTCGCCAAAGCCGAGGAAGCATGATTCTTGCGGTCCGCCGGCAAGCCCTCCGCACAGGCGCCCTACCTCTTCAAACGGTTCTCCTTCGATGACTGCTCTGAGCCACCACGGAAGCGCCCAGTAACAGGCTTTGCGGTACTCCGAAGGAACAGATTCGCAGGGGCCGGAGGGGTTTTCGGGATCAAACGGCCGCGGTTCGGCCCCTCCCGGAGATTCGATGAGCCCGGTGCGCTCGAAGTATTCCATGAACACGCCCGAACTGCAGCCGAGGAGCGGCACCGTTTCCGTCGTTTCGGCGCAGAGCGCAAGCGCGTTATTGAGCTTTTCGTGTCCGAGGTATTGGAGAATGCCATGCCCGATGCCGTGCTGACATCCGGTACCAAGAATCCCGAACGACTTGACGCATGCCGCATCGAACGAGGAGATCGAGGGAACACCGAGGTCTCTCACCCCGGCGGTAAAAAAGCCGTGGAAGCACCCAAACCCGAAGTCGTTGCCGCACATCGCGATGCCATCCGGGCCCTTGACCTCATAGAGCGCTGACCCGAAGAGGTGCGCGATGATGTGGGCACGCGCATCCTCAACACTTTCGTTCGCCTTCTTGAATGACGCGTACGCACCCGTTGCTCCTTCAGTCGAAATTTCCTTCACAAAAAGCACGTGAATGGTGGTCGGTTCCTCGAGCGTAAGAACATCAGGCGTGAGAGCGCCTGACCCGCGAGAGCTCACATCCATCACGGAGAGCGCTACGAGAACGGCTATGCCGGCCCCGACTACAATGAGAACGTCTTGTTTCATGAGGTTAAGTGTACGACAGTCAGACCGGAGCTATTGCGACTGCGCGCATTCCAAGTCGTACGGGGCCTCGAACATCCCGCAGATGCGCAGACGGACCTCCCTTTCGGGGAACATATCAGCGAGATAGCGCCCATAATCCTTGTAGCATGCGCGTTTTGCCCCGGATGACGCGAGGCCCCGGCAGAACGAGACCGCGCCGCCGTCAGGGTCGACTCCCGGAAAAACGATGGCTTGGCGCAGGCCTCCGCGGATGCAGTCCTCGAAATATTCGGACGGAACGGACGTACAGAACCGCTCCGCAGAGCGCGGTGGGTCTGCGACGTCGGTCGCGGCATGTTGGCCGAGCCGCTTGAAACACTCCGCCCGAGCATACGCTGGAGCGCGAAGACATTCCGCGCTCGCGGCCGCGTAATCCATTTCGAAGTTTTCGAGAAAGCGGCTCGGCTGGTACTTGTAGCACGCCGCTTGTACGGATTCGTTCCCGGCAAAGAGTGTACACGGGAAATGCGGGTCCGCGCGGGATGCTTCTTCGATACCGAGAACGCCGGCCGCTTCGGGGTCTCCCGTCAAACTTTCCATGAATACGCCCTCATAGCATGAATCGCGCGCGACGTCGGTGCCGAACGACTCGCACGTGCCGAGAGCCGCGCGGATGTCGTAGTCGTCGCTCAACAGGAAACCGTGGCCGGAGCCATGAAAACATTGATATCGTTCGAAAACCGTCGGGCGCGCGTCGCAGAGTATCCGTATCTCGTTCACAAGCCCCGCGGAGCCGCTTCGGACGGCGAGCTCTTGGAGTACCCCGTGATAACAGCCGGAAAAACACGACGTATCGCACTGTTCGAAAGCCTTGATCCCGATGAGGTCGAAGGCCGCGCGCCCGACGGCGTGCATCGCGGCATGACATTCTCCGCCATTGAACTCATACGCCGGAGAGTGCGCGATGAGCGTGAGCGTCTTCGGGAGCCCGAGCTTTTTTATCATGCGGGTGGTCTCGCCGCCGTCGCGGATAACCTCTGGGATATCAGCGTTGTCATATGAAGATGGTGCGCGGCCCAAAACCATCGCGACGCTCGCGATGACGAGGATAACCGCGACGGCGGCGAGCGAAAGATTTGCGCGGGTCATGTGCCGTTCACGAGGCAGAACGAACGATGGGGCTCCGGAAGGTTTACACAGACACGGAAAATTGCGGGTGTTTTGCCGAGGAAATACAGCGCATCATTCGTGAGCTTTCTATAACAGGCGTCGCGTATCACGGGGTCTTCTGTAAGGCGGCAGAGCGCTATGGCCGCCCGCGGGTCGTTCTCGCCGCCCCAGAACAGGTTCGTGCGCGCGGCCATGATGCAGGATTCTTGGGCTTCACGATGCGGGGCAAGCGCGCACCACTCATGCACGTGCGTCAAGTCTGCATCTGATATATCTTCTATGTTTCTGATGTCGCGGTTCATAGCGGAGGCGACGAATTCCTCCCCCGCACCGCCCCCGCCACTCTCTCGCTCCGCCGCCTGTGCTTCGGGTATGAGGGTGCAGAGCGAAAAAGCCGGTCGTACGGCCGAGCGGGG
>CAYHKM010000063.1:0-3324 GCA_964357285.1 uncultured Candidatus Saccharibacteria bacterium | reverse complement strand
GACTTTTCCGACGAGAACATCGAGCTTGCCGAATGCACCGCGGTCCTCAAGATCCTCTCGGCCCTCGGATACGTCCGCGCGGACCGGGGCATCGAGCGGTTCCTTGACGCACCGTACGGACCGCAGGCGTTTACCGCCATGGCGCCCGTCCGCGCACGCGTCGTTGCCGCCATCAACGAAGGTATCGCGGCGAGCGGTCTCTAAGCAGTATTTACATAGTAATAGTAGTGATACCTCGCAAAAGAGGAGCGGCAATTGTCGGCAGGGCTATGCGCACACTGCCTTCTAATCCTCTGTTATCATACTCGCTATGCCGGACGATGGCTCGCTTGAGCGGCTCGAGACAAAGCTTGAGGGAGGGAAGAACGTGATGCGGAACGTGAAGCGCTCCAGTGTGAGCGCTCGCTCGTCGCGGGCGCCGAAAGAGTGGCAGATGAGCGAAGACAAGTCGCCGCGCCCGCCGTCCCGCTTCGGCGTGGCGGAGATCGTATTCGGCAGCTCCATACTCTTTTTTGTCGTCACGGCCGGCATCGCGGCGCTCCTTTTCTTTTCTGGAAACAACACAATCTCCACAAGGAACGTGGACATTGCGATATCGGGGCCGTCGGAAGTCGGGGCAGGAAACACGCTTTCGCTTCAGGTCGTTATAACGAACCGGAACACCGTACCCATGGAACTCACCGATCTTCTTGTCGAATTTCCTGCAGGCACGCGGTCGGACACGGACATCTCGGTCGAACTCCCACGCGTCCGCGAATCGCTGGGGACCATCGAGCCCGGCGCGAGCGTGAACCGCACCATCCGCGCCGTCATCTTTGGTCAGGAAGGAGAGAGTATTTCCATCAAGGCGTCCGCCGAGTACCGCATCCCGTCCTCGAACGCCATCTTCATCTCGGAAGGGAACTACATCGCGAAGATAAACCAGGCCCCCGCTTCGATCGTCGTCTCGGCCCTCAAGGAAGCTGTGTCCGGCCAGCAGGTCTCGATGACGGTCGCGGTCACCTCGAACGCGCCTGATGTCTTGACTGACATGCTTCTCCTCGCGGAATATCCTCCCGGCTTCACATTTGTCGACTCCACTCCCGAGCCGGTTTCCGGGACGGGTGCGTGGGACCTCGGCGACATAGAGTCGGGTGGAACCCGAAGTGTCGTCATTCGAGGATCATTCGCGGGCGAAGACGGCGACGCGCGCGTCCTTCATTTCACGACCGGAGGGCGGCACGCGACCCGCGTGGGGGACATAGCCGCACCCCTCTCCGCGACCGACGTATCCGTCACGGTCACGAAGCCCTTCATCTCGGTCGCACTCGCCTTGAATGGAGACGTCGCCCCCGAACATACGATCACCCGTGGGCGGGTGGTTCGCGGCGACGTGACCTGGGTCAATAATCTTCCGGTTGGCGTCCAGGATGTCGAGATAACCTTGTCCCTCAAGGGTGCCGCTATCGACGAACGGTCCGTGGGAGCGGCCCACGGTTTTTACCGCTCGTCGGATGACACGATACTGTGGAGCAAAGCAACGAACTTCCGGCTCGGGAACGTAGGGCCCGGCGCCTCTGGCGTCGAAACTTTCGAATTCTCAACATTCCCCCTGGGGCAGGGCGCGTTCCGCAATCCCGAGCTCGACCTCGTCGTGACCGTGAAAGCGCGGCGGCTATCGGAAACGAACGTTCCCGAAATCATACAGTCGACTACAGCGACGCATGCCTTGGTAACGACGGACCTCATCCTGAACGCCTACCTCTCCCACGGCGGCCAATTCGCAGATACGGGACCCATACCGCCGAAAGTGGAGACCGAGACGGAGTACACCATCACTTGGAACGTATCGAACTCGACGAACGGGGTTGCGAACGCGATCGTAACCGCTACCTTGCCAACCTACGTGAAATGGACGGGGGAATTCGCGCCCGCGAACGCCACAATCGCCTACAACCCCGTCGGTGGTATCGTCACCTGGATCATCGGCGACATCGCGGAAAATCAGTCGAAGACCGTCGCATTCCAGGTATCGCTCACCCCGTCCCTATCGCAGGTAGGCGGCAAGCCGGCCATCGTTTTTGATCAGCGCGTGAACGCGTTCGACCGCTTCACCCGCTCTCCGGTCGTCGGCGACACGCCTCCGCTCACGACCGGCTCGGCTTCGTCCTCGGGTGGCTTCGTGGTACCGTAAACCGAGTTTTCTGCGCCTATCGCTCGAATAGAATGTGTATATGCAGAGCCATCCCCATTCCACTTCTCGCTCGGCGCAGTAGCCGCCATGGAGAAGGATGAACGATTGATGGATACGATAACCTCCCTTGCGAAAAGGCGCGGGTTCGTGTTCCCGGGCTCCGAGATCTACGGCGGCCTCGCCGGCACGTGGGACTACGGTCCCTACGGCGTCGACTTGAAGCGGAACGTGAAGAACCTGTGGTGGAAGATGTTCGTGGACGACCGCGACGACATCTACGGCGTAGACAGCGCCATCCTCATGAACGCGAAGGTGTGGGAGGCCTCGGGCCACACTGGCGCCGGCTTCACGGATCCGGTGGTCGAGTGCACGAAATGCAGACACCGCTTTCGCTCGGACCAACTCAAGGACGCGAAGAAGTGCCCCGACTGTGGAGAAGCGCTCGGAGCGGAACGACGCTTCAACCTCATGTTCGAGACCAAGGTCGGGGCGGAGGGCGCGCAGACCTCGTATCTCCGGCCCGAGACCGCGCAGGGAATTTTCGTCAACTTCAAGAACGTGGTTGACTCTTTGCATCCTTCCATGCCGTTCGGCATCGCGCAGATAGGGAAGGCGTTCAGGAACGAGATAGCGCCCCGCGACTTCGTGTTCCGCGCCCGCGAGTTCGAGCAGATGGAGATAGAGTATTTCATACGCGAGGCGGACTGGGAGTGGCACTTCGACTATTGGCAGAAAGAGCTTCGGCGGTTCATCGAGGCGGTGGGTATCGCTCCCACGAAGGTCCACGAGGTCGAGGTCCCGACGAGCGACCGCGCACACTACTCGAAGCGGACCGTCGACTTCGAGTTTGATTTCCCGTTCGGCCGGAAGGAACTCTACGGCCTCGCATACCGGACCGACTTCGACCTCCGTAACCACGCCCACCACTCCGGCGCCTCGCTCGTCTATCCGGACGAAAAGACCGGGGAGCCTTTCATCCCGCACGTCATCGAGCCCTCGCTCGGGGTGGACCGCACCATCCTCGCCATCCTCTGTTCGGCGTACAGGGAAGACACGCTCGGCGGCGAGAAGCGCGCCTACCTCGCGCTCGATCCGAAGATAGGTCCCGTGAAAGCCGCTGTTTTCCCACTTCTCAAACACTAGCCCGAGCT
>CAYHKM010000062.1:0-3625 GCA_964357285.1 uncultured Candidatus Saccharibacteria bacterium | reverse complement strand
CTTGTAGGGCTCGGGCGTCGGGACGACGCCGATGTCGTAGAGGAACTTGTGCCAGAAGCGGGAATAGAGAAGGTGAAGGACGGTGTGCTCCATCCCGCCGTTGTACCAGTCGACCGGCGTCCAGTATTCGAGCATCTTCTTGTCCGCGAGCGCCTCGTCGTTATTCGGATCCGTGTAGCGGAGGAAATACCACGACGAACCTGCCCAGTTCGGCATGACGTCCGTCTCGCGCTTTGCGGGTTTTCCGCACTTCGGGCACGGGACACGAATCCACTCGGCCATCGCGGCCAAGGGTGACTCCCCGGTATCGGTCGGCTGATACTTCTCCACCTCCGGAAGCTTCACCGGAAGTTCGCGCTCCGGAACCGGTTGCCAGCCGCATTCCTCGCAATAAATCATCGGAATGGGCTCGCCCCAGTACCGCTGACGCGAGAAGACCCAATCGCGAAGCTTATAGGTCGTGACGGAACGCCCGTCGACGGTTGCGGTTATCTTCCGCTTCGCCTCCTCGTTCGAAAGCCCGTCAAAAGCGCCCGAGTTCTCGATGACACCCGGACCCGTGTAGGCTGCGGTCCCATCCCCGCCCGCGACGACCTTGACCACAGGGAGCTTGAATTTCTCCGCAAACTCAAAATCGCGCTCGTCGTGCGCAGGAACGGCCATGACTGCTCCGGTTCCGTACGCTCCGATAACGTAATCCGCGACCCAGACGGGTATCTCTTTCTTCGTCGCAGGATTCACGGCCATTACGCCGTCCAAGCGGACGCCGGTCTTCTCTTTCCCTTCGGCGGTCCGCTCCGCGTCGGCTTTCTTTCGTGCCGTCTCAACGTATCGTTTCACCTCGTCATCGTTTTTGATGACCCCTCGGCCGCCTTGAAGTGCGAGCGTGACCCAAGGATGTTCCGGCGCCATGACGAGGTAGGTCGCGCCGTAAAGCGTGTCCGGACGTGTCGTGAAGACGCGTACGGTCGAGACCGATGCCATGAGGACGTCCTGCTCGATGTCGCCGGTGAAGTGGCCCCTGCTCCCTCTTCCCTTCAGAAGCATGGCGCCGAGTTTTTCTGCAAGCATCTCTCCGTCCGACAACGGTACGATGTGGTCATTCTGGTCGGGGAGGACGATGAACGCCTTCGCTTGTTTGCGAATTTTGTCGAAATCAAATCCCTTCTTGAACACGGCTGTCACGGTGGGACGTTCCCGTCCATCAAGGTAGGTACCCGTGAGAGGCATCGCGGCCAAGATGACGCGATGCACGCGCACTCCCCGCTCAAGGAGCCGGAGCGCGACGATGCCTCCGAACGAATGCGCGACAATCGCGGTATCTTCTCCGAACGTGCATTCCTTCATGGCAGCGTCCGCCTGCTTTTCATCGTCCGGCGCGTCCGGGTTCGGCAAGGTTGGCGCTTGTATTTCGTAGCCGCGCTCCGTGAGAACGCGCGTGAGCCACGGCCAGTAGCCGGACTCCGGCGTCCCACCCTTTCCGTGGAGGAAGACGAACCGCTTCACGGAGTCGGGTATCGCGAGCGGGAAATCGAGCTCCACTCCCTCAGAGGGCCCTATCCAATTTCTCTGCTGGACCTTCGCGCGCTCGATGTAGTCGACCGTGTCCAAGTCGTCATAAAGGCGCTTCGCGTACTTCGTTATCGCGAGCATCCACTGTTCCTTTTCCCGCTTCTCGACCGGGGTCCCGCAACGCTCGCAGGTCCCATCCACGACCTCTTCGTTCGCGAGGCCTATTTTGTCTTTCGGGCACCAGTTTATGGTCGTTTTCGCCTTGTACGCGAGGCCGTTCTTGTAGAGCTGGATAAAGATCCACTGCGTCCACTTGTAGTAGCCGGGGTCGGTGGTATTGACCTCGCGCGACCAATCAAACGAGATGCCGAGCGATTGTATCTGTCGGCGAAAAGTGTCGCTGTTTTCTTTCGTTATCTCGCGAGGATTACGGCCGGTCTTCAAGGCATAGTTCTCGGTCGGGAGGCCGAACGCGTCCCACCCTATGGGGTAGAGGACGTTGTAGCCCTCGCGACGGCGCTTCCGCGCGATGAGGTCGAGTCCGATGTATGGCCGCGGGTGCCCCACGTGAAGTCCCGCGCCGGAAGGGTACGGAAACTCGATGAGGGGATAATATTTCTTTACCCCAGGATCGCTTGAAGCGGCGAACGCGCCGCTCTCAAGCCACTTCTTTTGCCACGCGCTCTCAATACGCTTGTGGTCGTACGGTCCTGTCATGACAAGACATTGTACCCGTTTTCGAGGGTTTCGCCTCCCAGGCGTGGTGGTTTGACATCCCGAAGCTACCCGACTAGCATGCGTGAACGGGATGCGGGATTTTCTCTCGTCCTCATATCAAACTTACATAAACTATCCATGCAAAATCTTTCCGTGCAGTCCGTAACCCAGTTCAGTGCGACCCTCGACAATGTTCCCGGCTCCATTGCGAAAGTATCAGGGGCTCTCGCCGCCTCCGGTGTGAGTGTCGTCGGCTTTTCCCAGATGCCCGAGTCCGGAGGCCGTGTCCGTTTTGTCGTTGATCAGCCGGCTGCCGCGCAGAAGGTTTTTGCCGCGGCGAATGTGGTCGTGTCCGAAGAGGAGATACTCTCAGTCGTCTGCCCACAGGACCGGGCGGGTGTCATGGCCGCGTTCTCGAAGGCGCTCGCGGACGCGGGCGTCAACATCGAGGGCATCTACTACAGCTCTGCCGGAGCGAAAAGCGAGACGGTCGTGTATATCCAGACAAAAAAGGCCGATGTAGCGAAAGCGACCGAGGTCATCAAAGCCCTCTAAGGCAGTCTCCGTTTAAAACACCCGAGGCCCATACTCGGGTGTTTTCGTATTGACAGTATCGCTCCTTACCGTGGCGGCACCGGAATGGCGCTTTTTTCGAAGGGAGAGTATCGTTCCGGATCGATGGTCCGCGAGAAGCACGCCTCGCCTTCCCCGTGGCGCCAATCCTCTTCGGCGTACGGATAGACCGGCCGCGTGACACCCGCCGGCACAGGCCGGCTCGCTTTGTTGAACGACGCGCAGAGCTCGAAGGTGAGCGGCCCGGTCGCGCGGTATCCGTAGGGAAGCCCGGATTCGAGGTCATCGGGAACGTACGAACCCGACAACGGATCCTTGAGTTCCGTAAGCGACGCGGGAAGTTTCTCTTTCCCGTGCCAGTAGGACACGATCTGCGACTGGATGATCGAGAGATCGTTCACTTTCTGGTCATCGATGCGATACAACCGCTCACCCACAGGCGAGCCGACGACGAAGAACGCACCCACTACGCCTGCGATGACGACGACCGACACGATGCCGGCGATCGTTTTCGAAAGCCCCTCTTTCTTTTCCCAGGTCCCCTTCAGCTCCTCAAGGTAGTACCAGAACCCGGAACCGATGACGACGAGGATCGCGAACGCTTTCAAGCCGAAACGCATGGTGAGCTCTCCATTGAGAAAAGTGTTGACCGTGATCACAAGGTTTATTGCCATCGCAATTCCCGCAACAAAAAGCGTGAGATACACGAGCCACCGCCCGACCCAGAGTTCCTTCTTTTCGGGATGTTTACGGAGGTCTTGATGGAGGACACGGGTGAGCCATACGTAGAGCGGGAAGAAGACGATGAGGAACGCGATCGCGA
>CAYHKM010000061.1:0-3659 GCA_964357285.1 uncultured Candidatus Saccharibacteria bacterium | reverse complement strand
CGAGGATTCGAGGAAATACCAACCACTCAAGAAGAAGCAGTGCTACGAGCTCATGGATAATTTCCTCGGTTCATGATCGTTCACTATCTTTTGGTTATTGCTGCGATAACGCACATCGCGGGAACGTTCACATACGTCAGAAATACGCTTCTCGGAAGAACGCAACCGAATCGAGTGACGTTCTTCCTGTGGGGCGTGATCCCGATGATCGCGGTCGCGGCAGGCATCTCCGAAGGGGCATGGTGGGCGCTTCTCCCCGTTTTTATGTCGGGAGTAGGGCCCCTTCTCACCTTCTTTGCATCATTCGTTAATAGAAAAGCGTACTGGAAGCTCGGTACGATCGACTTGGTCTGCGGCGGACTGGCCGTTCTCGCCATTATCTTATGGCAAATCACTGACGAACCAATGCTCGCGGTCGTGTGCGCGATACTTGCCGACGGACTTGCAACGTACCCGACTCTTCTCAAGGCATGGCGGCAACCGGGAACAGAGACAGGCGTCATCTATATCATTGCGCTTGTCGAGTCGATTATCGGCCTTTTCGCCCTCTCGGCCTTCACGTTTTCGGAGTACGGCTTTCTGCTCTATCTCGTTCTCATCAATGTCCTACTTTCATTCGCGGTGTACCGAAGCGATCCACTCAAAAAACTCAAAGCCGAATTCGCTCGTTAGGACTTTGTAACCGTGAGTCGTTCACTGTACGCTGTTCACTATGCGCGTTTTCATGATCGGCATCGGGGGCATCGGGATGTCCGCCTTGGCGCAGCTCTATGCCGACGGGCGGCACGCGGTGACGGGTTCGGATCGCGAGCGCTCTCCCATCACGGAGATGCTTGAGAAAAAAGGGATCCGTGCTCTCGTGGGCCAGAGGACCGAGAATGTGCCCCGGGACACCGACCTCGTCGTGTATTCGGATGCGGTTCCCGATGACAATCCCGAACGCACGCGTGCCCGCGAGCTCGGCATCCGGCAGGTGTCGTATTTCGAGGCGTTGGGCGAGGTCACGAGGGGCCGCGTCACCATCGCTGTTGCCGGAACGCACGGAAAAACCACGACGACCGCCATGCTTACGAAGATACTCAAGGACGCCGGCGAAGAACCGACTGCCATCGTAGGCTCGATCGTCCGCGAATTCGATTCCAACTATCTTCCGGGTGGGGAGGGCCCGTTCGTAGTCGAGGCCTGCGAATACAGGGATCACATCTTGAAGCTCGCACCGACCTTCCTCGTCATCACGAACATCGAGTGGGACCACACCGACTGGTTCCCGTCCTTGACCGCGCTCCAGGACACGTTTCGCGAGGCGGTCCATCGGGTCAAGGATGAAGGCGTCATCATCGCGAATCCCGATGACCCGAACGTCGCCCCGGTCCTCTTCGGAGCGAAGGTGCCTTTGATCCCGTACCTACGCGAGGAGGTACCCGAGCTCCCTGTGGTCGGCGAGTTCAATCGGATGAACGCCCGCGCGGCGAAAGCCGCCGCGCGGGCGTTCGCGCCCGGGATCCCCGTCGCTGATATCGACCGGTCGCTCACGGCGTTCTCGGGCACGTGGCGGCGGTTCGAACGGAAGGGCACGATGTCTGAAGGCACCGAAGTCTATGACGATTACGCACATCACCCGACCGCCATACGCCATACGCTCCGCGCGGCACGTGAGAAATTCCCCGGCAAAAGGATCACACTCGTATTTCACCCACACCTCTACACGAGAACGCGCGACCTCTTCACGGAATTCGCCGACGAGCTCGCGAAGGCGGACCGCGTCATCCTCCTGCCGGTGTATGCCGCACGCGAAGAGCCCGTCCCCGGGGTCACATCAGATGCACTCGCGGACGCGGTACGGCAGATGAACCCGAACGTGCTCTCGCTCCCGACGTTCGAAGCAGCCGAACAGGAATTGCGAAAGGATGCCGACCGAGAGGACGTAGTATTCACGGTAGGAGCCGGGGACGTTTACAAGCTCGCAGACCGGCTCGTACAAAAAAGCGTATGAGTCCCGTTAGAAGCTCTACCGGCAGGTACCGCACGCCCCCTAGATTTTCAAGCAGGTAATCACACTCGATATTATGAATAACGTTTCTGGCAAGGCTTCTAACGGGATGAGCAAGTCCTTCGACAAAACTCAGGGCAAGCTTTCCGTCGTCGCGACGCCCATCGGGAACCTCGCGGATATCACGCTCCGAGCGCTCGAAACCTTGAAAGCCGTCGACGCGATCTATTGCGAGGACACGCGCGTGACCTCGAAGCTCCTCGCACGCTACGCGATACGGAAGCCCTTGTTCCGGCTCGATGCCGTCACGGAGCGGAAAAAGACGCCCGAGGTTATCACCCGACTCAAGAAAAATGAGCACATCGCGCTTGTCTCCGACGCCGGGACGCCCGGAGGCCTCTCCGACCCGGGCGCATACCTCGTTGAGCACGTACGGGCCGAGCTTCCGGATGCAAAAATCGAGTCGATACCCGGGCCTTCGTCCCTCACTGCCGCGCTCTCGGTCGCGGGCGTCCTCGCGAACGACTTTCTGTTCCTCGGTTTCCTGCCGCACAAGAAAGGGCGGCAAACGGCGCTCCGCGAGCTCGCCGCGAGCGAGCGGCCGGTGGTTCTTTTCGAGTCCCCACATCGGATACGGAAGCTCATGAACGAGCTCAAGTCGCTCGTGCCTCGGCGTCGGGTCGTCGTGGTGCGCGAGCTTACGAAGATGTTCGAATCCGCGGTAGAGGGCCTTGCGGCAGATATCCCCGACCTCGTCGAGCGCGGGACCATCCCGGAAAGAGGCGAGTTCGTGGTCATCGTCGCGCCGCACTGATACACCCCTTATCACTTTTTGAATAAAAAGTGATAAGGGGTACACTGACGTCATGTCTAAGGGTGCCCTTATACTTCTCCTCGGTCTCGTCACTGCCTTCCTGCCGTTTACCGGATTTCCCTCCGACGTGAAAATTCTCATCGCCGTCCTCGCGGGCTTCCTCCTCATGGGTCTCGGCTTCATGGTTCGGCAGGAACGATTGTGGCTTCTCCGCGCGCTTTCCGGAGAGCGGACGACTGATGCATACACCGAAAACAGCGCGGCATACCGCACACCTTCGAGGGACGAGGTTTGAGCTGCCCCTCGTCGCCGGTTTCGTCATCGTCCTTACGGTAGGGGCTTTTTCGCTCATCCCCGCCGAATGGAGCGGGGGAGACATACTACGCACCGAGAAGCCCGCTCCGGAGCCCCCGGCACCATCCGTCGCGCATCTCGCGCCCCCCGCGTCCGTGAAAGCAATCTATATGACGCAGTGCGTGGTCGGAACGCATACGTTCCGCGACAGCCTCGTCTCCTTGGTTGAGAAAACCGATTTGAACGCGCTCGTCATCGACATCAAAGACTTTACCGGCACCATTGCGTTCCCGACCGAACATCCGCTCCTCAAGGACGCGGCCATGGTCGAGTGTGGCGCGCACGACATGAAAGAATTTCTCCGCGTCCTCCACGAAAAAGGGATTTTCGTCATAGGACGCATCACCGTGTTCCAGGACCCCTTCTACACGAAGCGTCATCCCGAGCTCGCCGTTCAGAGTATCGGAAGGCCCGGACAGCCGTGGAAAGACCGTAAAGGGCTCTCGTTCGTCGATGTCTCGTCACGCCCGTTCTGGGAATACATCGTCGCGCTGTCGAGAG
>CAYHKM010000060.1:1104-3750 GCA_964357285.1 uncultured Candidatus Saccharibacteria bacterium | reverse complement strand
GAGAGTAGGCAAAAACCGCGAGCCGGGGTCGCGAAAAATTTCCGTCAGGAAATTTATTCGTGACCACACGACCTCCCTCGGCATGTTAAAATTCCCCCATGGACGACAAAGCCGCACCGACCCTGGATGAGGTCTACAAACTCACAAAAGAGAACAACAAGATGCTTCGCGCCATGCGGCGTGACTCGTTCGTGAAGGGCGTCCTCGGCTTCGTGTGGTGGATCTTCATTCTCGTCGTTGTCCCGTACTTTACGTACCTCTATCTCAAGCCCTATTTCGATATCATTATCGCGCAATATCAACAAGTTCAAGGGCAATCCGCGGAAGCTGCGGCGCTCATCGAACAATTCAAGCAAGCCGGAAGCGGTTTCCCCGATATCGC
The DNA here is from genome assembly GCA_964357285.1 of uncultured Candidatus Saccharibacteria bacterium. Taxonomy (GTDB): domain Bacteria; phylum Patescibacteriota; class Minisyncoccia; order Phycocordibacterales; family Phycocordibacteraceae; genus Phycocordibacter. The sequence goes on along the minus strand of CAYHKM010000060.1, from coordinate 3,368 downwards.
CAAGCTTTTTCAGCAGTTCATGGGAGGAGGGAAGTAGATTTAGCAGGGAAATTCGGGTAGGATAAAGGACTTGCCTGGGTAGCTCAGTTAGTTAGAGCGCTTCTCTGAAGAAGAAGAGGTCGTCAGTGCAATTCTGACCCCAGGCACCGAGCGAACATCGCGCGAAAATCTCGTTTTCGCATGATTGAGCGAGGTGCCTGAGCAAGGCCCCCTTACCCCAGGCACTTAAGTGAGGGTCGCGACAAAGCCTGCTTTGGCATGGCCGAGCGAGATGCGCGGGTGTGTTTCCGGCATACGCTAGCCACCAAAGCGGATAAGGTATGAAAAAACCGCCCTTTCGGGCGGTTTGAAGTTTAGTTCCCTCTGACTTTGAGCTTCGTCTGCCGATCCTTGTTTATCTTTGGAAGCTTGATAGTGAGGAGCCCATGCTTCTCCGACGCCTCTGCCATGTCGACGTCAACCTCCGCGGGGAGGACGATGGTGCGCGCGAAGGAGCCCCAGTAGAGTTCGCGGTATACGTATCCCTCTTCGTTCACTTCTTTCTGCTCGATGCGTTTCCCCTCGATGGTAACCATGTCGCGGGTGATGGCTATGTCCAGATCTTCCGGCCGAACGCCGGCGACGAGCGCACGGATGAAGATATCAGACTCGGACTGGTAGACGTCGACGGTAAGCTGGGCGACCCCCGCCTCCTCGTGCGGCATCGAGGGGACCGCGCCCGGCACCGGGCGTTTGTCCTTCGACTCGTCCTCGAACGAGTCGAAATCGTTATTAAAGGACGAGCCGGTCAGGCGATCGAAAAACGAAGGTTTCTTTGCCATAGGATTGTGAGTTCGGTTAACGCTACTTTACTCCTTTCGCGCGATAGGTGAACATCTTTTCCCACCACGCCGGTCGTCGCATCGCCTTCACGCGCTCGAGAGCAAGAAGAAGGAAGATGACGCCGACCCAAACGCCGAGAAATACCGTTAAGAGCTTGTTCGCGCCTGTAACGATTATAAGGAAGTTGAACACCGTGTGCAATGAAACGGCGAGGATAACTCCGATAAGCGCGAACCAGATCTTCTGCGCCCGTTCCCGATAGAACGCGAACGCCATCGCGCCGCCGACGGCGGCCGACGCTAGTACGTGTATGAGAGATGCACCGATGAAACGCAGGTTTCCCGTGATGATGCTTTCGAGGAGCCGTCCGTCCGCGATGGGCGTTAAGAGGAAGAGTGTGTTCTCGACCGCCGAGAATCCAAGAGCGAGTGAGATGAGGTAGATGGGAATGTCGATGGGTTCGTCGATAGCGGAGCTCCTCAAGATGAAGATGAAGGCAAGTCCGAGTTTTACGAGCTCTTCGATGGTCGCCCAGACGAGGAATAGCGTGAATCCTGCCGGGATGCCTATGTCGAGGGCCGCTTTTTCAAGCGGGAGAACGATAGGGACCGCTATCATACCCACGAGAAAGGTGCGGATGACGAGGCGCCTTGGCTCCGGCCGGCGTTGGTCCTCGAAAAGCCAGAACACGAGCCAGACGAGGGCGGGGATGAACCCCGCCGCGAATGCAATAAGGAGCGCAAAGGGGCTCACATCGGCCAGCATGCCCTCTATTCTAGCGCCTTATTTAGGAGGCCACCCGCACACTAACTTTCGGTTTGGCGAAGGCTGTCTTTCAAGCGTGTCATGAGGTGCTTTCGCGCCTGCCCCCGCAGTTTCAGTGCAGATTCGCGACGCAGAGCATCTTTCCTTGATGTATACGCCTCGTAGTACACCAATACAAATGGTTTGCGTGGCGAAGTTGCTTGCGACTTCCCGTCATTATGCTCTGACAGCCTTCGCCTCAAATCGGCGGTCGAACCTATGTATAAATCTCCGTCCTTACTGCTACGGAGTATATATACATAATGCATCTTTGAGAACCGAAAGTTAGTGTGCGGGCCACGGCGAGACCATGAGAAGTTCCGCGTCTTTTCGAGGCATGGATTGCCATATCTCCTCCGTCAGGAACGGCATGAACGGATGGAGGAGCTTGAGAGAAGTCTCGAGCATCGCGAGGAGGGCATGCTGGCGCGATGCACGCGCCGCCGCGTCGTCCCCTTTGAGTATCGGCTTCGACTCCTCGATGACCTTGTCCGCAAGCTCGTGCCAGACGTAGTGATACAGCTTCTCCGCGGCGAGGTGATACCGGAAATTCTCAAGATCCCCCGTGACGTCCTTCGCCATCTCGTCCAAGCGGGCGAGAAGGGCGCTATCGGTCGATGTCACGGCTGGCTTCGAAG
>CAYHKM010000060.1:0-1094 GCA_964357285.1 uncultured Candidatus Saccharibacteria bacterium | reverse complement strand
TGAACCGCGCGATGTTCCAGAGCTTGTTCGCGAACTTTTTGTATGCGCCGACCTTCTGCGGGTCAAGATTCAAGTCCGTGCCCGGCGTGTTGCCGACCACGAGGCCCATCCTGAGGGCATCCGTCCCGAATTTTTCGGTCACGTTGAGGGGGCTGATGACATTCCCCTTTGATTTCGACATCTTCTGTCCTTTCGCGTCCCGCACGAGGCCGTGGAGATAGACGGAGCGGAAAGGGACTTTGCCAGTCCTGTAGAGGCCCAACATCACCATGCGCGCGACCCAGAAGAAAAGGATGTCCGCACCAGTCTCCATGACCGAGGTCGGATAGAACGTCTTGAAATCCTTTCCGTCGGGGAACCCGAGCGTGACGAACGGCCATTGCCCGGAGGAGAACCACGTGTCGAACGTGTCCGGGTCTTGCGTCCACCCTTCGCCCGGGGACGCCTCGGTTATCTTCCACTCCCCGTTCTTGTGCCACGCGGGGATGGGAATTCCCCACGCTATCTGCCGCGAGATGTTCCAATCTTCGATGTTCCGGAGGAAGTGGAGCGCTATTTTCTTGTGCTGTTCGGTGAGTATCCTGACCTCGTCCTTCTCTATCGCTTCGATCGCGGGTTTTGCGAGTGGTACCATCTTCACGAACCACTGCTCCCTGACCTGCGGCTCGATGAGGGTCGCACACTTGTAGCAGAGCTGGACGGAATGGACGTACTTCTCGTCAACCTTCGAAAGAAGTCCTTTGTTCTTGAGCTTCTCGACGATTTTCGGCCGCGCCTCGAGAATCTTCATACCTGCGAACTCACCCGCGATAGGCAAAAGCTTTCCGCGCTCGTCGATGACCTGCTCGTAGGGGAGGGAGTGGCGTTTCGCTATCTCGAAGTCGGTCTTGTCGTGCCAGGGAGTTATGGTCATGACGCCGGTTCCGGCCTCCATGTCGACCGCCTCGTCCTTGACGACCGTCGCCGTGATGGGGCCGTTAATCCATTCCACCTCGAACGTGTCGCCCTCCTTATACTTCGCGTAGCGTGTGTCCTCGGGATGCATCACGACATACTTGTCGCCGAACTTCGTCTCGGGGCGCGAGGTCGAGATG
>CAYHKM010000059.1:0-4007 GCA_964357285.1 uncultured Candidatus Saccharibacteria bacterium | reverse complement strand
TAATGTTTCGATCCGCCACGAACAGCCCACCCGTCTTCGAGATCAAAAAAGATTATCTTGACCGGAACATTCTTAGACTCCTTAGTTAACCGTTCTATGAATCCTAAAAGAACGGCTACGCCGGAAGCGTTGTCATTTGCTCCTGGGGTACCAAACCACGCATTGTAGTGTGCGGTGAGAAATATCTTTTTCTCTGGTGTTTGCTCGCCAAATGGAAAATCAACAATGATGTTTTCACCTCGAGCAAGGAGCGTTGAGAACTTTTGACTCGTGAACGGAACTCCCTTACCATCAAGGAACGTCTTTATCCACTCACCTTTCTGGCGATTATTCCTCTTTTCAAGTTCTTGAACATACTTTTTCATAGTTTCTGGCGTCTAAGGAGTACCGCATTCACCGCCACGATGACGGTTGAGGCCGACATGAGTATCGCGGCAAGGGCAGGCTCGAGGATGATGCCATACGCGTAGAGTGCTCCAGCGGCAAGAGGAAGCGCGATGATGTTATACCCTGTTGCCCAAAAGAGATTCTGGAGCATTTTCGCATAGGTCAACTTCGAGAGTTTGATGATTTTCGGAATATCGCGTGGATCATTCCGAACAAGTATGATGCCGGCCGATTCAATGGCCACGTTCGTTCCGGCGCCTATAGCGATGCCAAGGTCCGATTGCGCGAGTGCTGGCGCATCGTTCACTCCATCGCCTACCATCGCGACCTTCGCTCCGCCTTTTTGGAGAAGCCTCACTTTTTCGACTTTCGCCTCCGGGAGCACGCGTGCAAAGTATTCCTCGATGCCAAGCTTTTTGGCGACATCTCGAGCGACTTCTTCCGAGTCCCCCGTTATCATTGCGATCCTGACTCCCAAACGCGTGAGCGCATCTACTGCTTCTTTCGCTTCCGGGCGCGGAGTATCTGCGACCGAAATGGCTCCGACGTTCTTTCCATCCGCCTCAACGACGATGTCCGCTCCTCCGCGATGACCCACGAACACTCGTCTGCCTCCGACGACCCCTTCTGCGCCTATACCGGGAATCCGCTTGAAGTCCGTCACTCCCATATATGAGAGTGAACGCTTTTTTGCTTCTTTGACTATCGCGACGGCGATCGGGTGCTCGGAGCGCGCGTCAACCGCTGCGGCGAGCACGAGTGCTTCGTCGGAGCTCGCCTTCGTGACCGAGAACTTCCCTTCGGTTAGAGTTCCTGTCTTGTCGAACAGAACGACATCAATGCTCCGCGCCGCCTCGAGAGCGAGGCGGCGCTTTACCAAAAAGCCAGAACGTGCCGCCATCGTGGTCGAGATCGAGGCAACGAGCGGCACCGCAAGCCCCAGAGCATGCGGACACGCGATCACGAGGACGGCGACCAATCGCTCCGTCGCAAAAAGAATTCCCGCTTGCGCCAACATCCACGCGACGAACGTAGACCCGCCGGCAAGGACCGCAATGACCGTGAGATACATCGCCGCGCGGTCAGAAAGGATCTGGAGGCGCGATTTAGAAGCCTCGGCTTCTTTGACGAGGCGGGCGATGCCAGCGAGGAACGTCTGCTCGCCGACCCTTGCGACCTGAACCGTGAGACTGCCGTCCCCGTTTATGGAGCCCGCGATAACTTCGCTCCCTTTCTCTTTCGGGACGGGTTTAGATTCTCCCGTCATGATGGATTCGTCGAGTTCCGAACGGCCCTCGACAATGAGGCCGTCAGCTGGAACTTTCGCCCCCGGCCGCACAAGCACGATGTCGCCGACGATAAGTTCAGAGAGCGGAACCAACATGGTTTTCTCGTCGCGAATGGCCTCGGCTGTATCGGGGAGGAGTTTCGAGAGTTCTTTGAGAGCGTGGGAGGCACTCGCAACCGCTTTCATCTCAATCCAATGGCCGAGAAGCATAATGGCAATCAGGGTCGAAAGCTCCCACAAGAGCGTGTGCTCGCCGATAAGCGTTGCGTACACGCTCCACAAATACGCCGCGGTTATCGCGAGCGCGATCAAGGTCATCATTCCGGGGAGCCGCGCGGATAGTTCCCGATATGCGCCGCGAAGGAACACCCACCCGCCATAAAAAAAGATGACGCTCCCGAGCGCGAGAAGCGCCCATTCAACCCCCGGGAACTGCGGCAATGCCGTACCGAACGCAATTTCAAAAATCTCCGAATAGCCAAGAATGGGAATTGTAAGAAGAAGCGAGACCCAGAATTTTTTTAGAAAATCTTCCGCGTGATGCCCCTCGTGCGGGTCAGCATGCGCGGGGGCGGAAGTATGATGAACGTGGTTTCCGTGCTCCATGTCATTTCTTCTGCGAAACCTTGTATACCTTGAGAATCTCTTCAATGGCTTGTTTTCCCTTCCCGCCTTTCATCTGCTCCACGACATGCGTTTCCAGATGATTCTTGAGCATCTCACTCTCGAACGATGAAAGCGCGCTTTTTATCGCCTGCGCCTGCGTAATGACATCAATGCAGTAAGTGTGCTCCCCAACGAGGCGCTGAAGCCCTCGCACTTGCCCTTCAATGCGTCTGAGGCGAGTCGTGAGATTTTTTTGTACTGTATGTCTCATGCGACCATTATACCCCTAGGGGGTATATAAAGCAAGCGGACAGACGGACGCGAACCGGGGCTGCGCTAGCGCGGGACGAAAAGGGTACGGCGCATGGCGTCGAGCTCGCGCACGAGCGCTTCCCGATCGAACTCCTTCACGAGTCCCGGCTCATAGTTCTTATACACTCCGTAGTGGATGAAGTAGCGGACCGCGATGCAGGGGTCCGTGCCGTGAAGCGCGTACACGGTCTCCTCGTAGCGATTCCCCGCGGCACCCTCGTCCGAGTAAGCGACGGAGTAACGGACGTCGTCCACTAACAGAGTCAGGGCCGGACTGCCCGACGAAAGAAAATATCCTGCAACGCACTCGTCGAGGCCCGGCAAAATCTCAAGAGAGAGCCCGGTGTCCTCCGAGAGATTCGTGCCATCCGTGAACGACCGGGGGACGTAGAATTTCACTCCGTAGATCTGCGGCCTATCCGGGCCGAGCTCTTGATACGCGTACGTCGTGTCCTCGCTCCATCCTTCGGGATAGCGTATGGTAACGCCGCTCTCCCCGCCGCTTTCGTACGCCTGCGAAAGTTCCGGTGCGAGCGGCTTCCCTTCGGGATAGAAGTACCACACTGCAAAGATGCCCGCCGCGAGGAGCGCGATGACGACGAGAACTGCTTTATTCATAGCGCTACGAGCGGGCTGCGTTTCCGGAGCGCCGAACATACAGCATGAGGACGATGAGGAGCGCGAAGGTTGTGAGCGCAATCCACGGGAACGTGATGTGTCCGTACTCGAAGATGAAACGCTGGGCGCAATCGCCCCCCGAGGCCGGGCACGGGAGGACCCCGGTGCCGCCCATCTGGAGGTAGTGCTGATAGAGGGCGACCGCAGCCCCGAACACGGAGAGGGCGATCGAGTAGTAGGCGACGCGTGTATCTTTCTTCCAAAGGGCGACAGCGAAAAGCACGACCTGCGGATAGAGGAAAACGCGCTGATACCAACACAGCCAGCACGCCTCGATGCCGAAATAGTCCGAGTAGACGAGCGAGACCACGATGCCGACAAGAACGACGAGGAGCGAGAACGGTAGCGCCCACTTTTCCGCGAGGCGCGCGAGCGGCGTCCCCTTCCCCCAAATGAAAACGGCGAGGAGGAGAACGGCAAGAGCCTCCATCCCGAGGGTGCCGAGCGCAACGAGCTCGTTCAGTTGTTCAAGAGCCGCCATCCTGGATCAAGCGCGGTCACTCCGCGTCAGTTGGGACCGCGGGGGAAGCGGCCGAGGGTTCGAGGGGCATGACCTCGGAGGATTCTTCGCCGGGGAGCGCACAGCCGGTCTTATCGGAAAGCATTTTCAAGGGAACCTCGCCCGTCTGCTGAGAGCCGTCCGAGAAAATCCATGTCGGATACGATTGAACACCCTTGTCCTTACAGACCTGAAGCTGGTTCTTGCCGTCGGGTGTCGAGCATTCGACGTACGGGA
>CAYHKM010000058.1:0-4095 GCA_964357285.1 uncultured Candidatus Saccharibacteria bacterium | reverse complement strand
GGTCCCCCGTCGGCGAGTTGTAGGAGTGGATGTCGAGGAGAGCGTCGCAGGAATCGAGGAGGTCCATGAGCTCCAGGGCGCGCGCATATTCGTACGTGTCCCCCTTTATGCCGCGATCGAACAAGCGGTTCAGGTTCGCGTCCACGAGCCGGACATTCTTTTCTATCGCGGGCGGGTTCGCGTAGACGAGGTGCACCGTGCCGCGCAGGACCGAGAGCGTCGAGACGAGGTGCTCTATCGCGCGCACCCCCACGCGCTCATTCCCGTGCATCCCGCCGAAGACGGCAAGGGTTTTCCCGGGCGCCTTGCCATCTTTGCGCACCGCCCCCGCCATCTCCCTCATGTCTACGCCGCCGCGGTCAGTTCCATGATTGCGAGCTCCAAAGGAAGCTGCGGCAGGGGCGAGCGGGATGTCTCGACGGACGCCATGATGAGCTTCCGCAGGGTTTCCGAGTTTATCTTCGAGGAGGCGTCCTTCGAATGCTGAACAAGGAAATCGCGGTCGTGGTCGGCAAGCTCCTCCGCAAGCTCGACGCCGAAGTCGGGCGCGTACCGCAGAAGGAGGAGGATGCGCACGCGCTCGACGAGGATGCGCGCCAAGGCTTCCATGTCCGCGCTCGCGTCCATGGCTTCGCCGAGCGCTTTCAGGGCGTCCGCCGGCTCCCCCTTCGCAAGTCCCGCGATGATGCGCTGAATGAGCTCGTTCTTGGGCGCTCCGGTCACCATCTCAACCTCGGCGACCGAAATCGTCTTGTCTTCGGAGGACGCGAGTATCTTCTGGAGGATTCCGTGCGCATCGCGGAAGGAACCGTCCGCGAGGAGGCCTATGAGTTCCGCCGATGCTTTTTCAAGCGCAAATCCCTCGGCTTTCGCGACCTTCGTGACCATCTCAGCGATGGCTTTTACGGTCGGCTTCTTGAACGTGAACGCTTGGCAGCGCGACTGCACGGTTTCCGGAACCTTCTCGAGGTCGGTCGTCGCGAGAATGAAGACAACGTGCGCGGGCGGCTCCTCCAAGGTCTTCAGGAACGCGTTGAAGGCGGCCTTCGAGAGCATGTGGACCTCGTCGACGATATACACCTTCTTTTCCGACTCAAAGGGCATCGTCGAGACTTCCTCGCGGAGAGCCCGGATGTTGTCGACCGAGGTGTAGGTCGCGGCGTCTATCTCATGGATATCCACGTCCGAGGCCCCGAGCTCCTTCGCGAAGATGCGCGCGACCGAGGTCTTTCCTGTGCCTCGAGAGCCGAAAAAGAGGTATGCATGCGCGACGTTCCCTTCCTTGAGCGCCCCTGAAAGCGCCTTCACGACCTCCGGTTGCCCGATGACTTCTTTGAACGACTGCGGCCGGTACTTCCGGTAGAGCGCGAGCTCGCTTCCCCCGTTCGACATTCTGCTAGTATACCCCTTACCACTTTCTTCACGAAGAAAGTGGTAAGGGGTATACAGTCTTGCAATGATAGAATCTCCATAACACATGGACTCGATAACCATCCGGAAACCCGACGACTGGCACGTGCACCTCCGCGACGGCGCCATGCTCACGGCAGTCGCACGCTTCACGGCGGAGCGCTTCGGACGCGCAATAGTCATGCCGAACCTCGCGCCGGAGCCGGTCACGACGACCGAGAAAGCGCAGGCGTACCGAACGCGTATCCTTGAGGTGACGAAGGAATACAAAAAGTTCACGCCGCTCATGACCATCTACCTCACGGAACACACCGACCCCGAGGATGTCGAGAAAGGCTTCCGCTCCGGTGTCGTGAAAGCGGCGAAGCTCTATCCCGCGCACTCGACCACGAACTCCGCGCAGGGGGTGACCGACATGAAAACCATCCTTCCGGTCTTGAAGAAGATGGAAGAGATAGGCATGCCGCTTTTGGTCCACGGAGAAACCGTGCGGGACTTTGATGACGCCGTCATCAGCCCTGAAAAGCGGGAAGAAGCGTTCCTCGCGACGACGCTCCCGAAACTCCTGAAACATTTCCCGAACTTGAAGATAGTCCTCGAGCATGTAACGACCGCTCAAGGCGTCGAGTTCGTGAAGCGCGCCGCCATGCGGCGCTTGGCTGCGACCGTGACCGCGCACCACCTCATGATGACCATGGAGGACGTTCTCGGAAGCGACACCCCGGCGCATTTCAGCTGCACTCCCGTGCCGAAAACGGAAGAGGACTTCGCGGCCCTGCGCGAGGCCGCGACCTCGGGCGACCCGCACTTTTTCCTTGGAACGGACTCGGCGCCGCATCCGGTCTCGGCGAAAGAAGGACAGAACCCGCCGCCCGGCATCTTCACCGCGCTGGCGGGCCTCGAGCTTTACGCGCAGGTGTTCGACGACGAGGGCCGGCTCGACAAGCTCGAGGCGTTCGCGTCCGTGAACGGCGCGAACTTCTACGGCATGCCGGTGAATGAAGAGACCGTCACCTTGGTCCGGGAGCCGTGGACTATCGATGCGGTCGTTTCTATGCGCGGAGGCGAGTCCATACGCCCCTTCGGTTACCACGAAAAATCGGACGTGCGGCTTCCAATCAACTGGAGGATCCGTTGAATTTCCCGCCCCGCAAAGCGAGATAGAACTTGAGACTCATGAACGAGCCGGGAGTGAAGTCGGACGGTTTTTCGGTGAGCCACGACTCGAGTTCAGCGCGAGGAACCAAGCGCGCTTCGGCGACTTCATCCGGGTCCACGCTCGGTGTTCCGTTGAAGGTCCCCGCGTAGAGCATGTTGAATGCCCTCCGGAGGTGCGGCGGGTCCGGCTCTTCGCCGTAGAGCTTGCCGAGCTCCGTAAGCGGGACACCGACAATGCCCATTTCTTCTTTCATCTCACGCACGGCCGCCTCCAAGTAGGATTCGCCGACGTCCACATGGCCGGAGACGGAATCATTCCACAGCCCCGGGTACGAGATCTTGGTGGAGCGCTTCTGGAGGAGTATGTCGCCCCGGTCGTCCACGATAATGACCCTGGACACTCTCCGGATGATGCCGTTCTCTACGGCGAACCGGATGGTCCCCGAGCCGATTACGTTGTCCCTCCGGTCGACGTAGATGACATCAGTCATCCAAGGAGCCGCTTCAAAAGCGCCATGCGGACGAGAATGCCGTATTTCGCCTGTCTGAAATAGATAGCCTTCGGCGAGCTGTCGACTTCGAGCGCTATCTCGCCCACTCTTGGCAGTGGGTGCATGATAATGGACCCCTTTTTCATCGAGTCCGCATGCGCGCGAGCGAGGATGTAGCTCCCCTTCAAGCGCTCGTACTCGGCCGCGTCGGCGAAGCGCTCCTTCTGGACGCGGGTCATATAGACGACGTCCGCGTCCCGGATCCCCTCTTCGAGCGATGCCGTTTCCGTGAACGTTATGCCATGCCTGCCCATGTACTCCTTGATGTCGGGGAGCATCTTGAGCTCCGGCGGCGAGACGAAGACGAGTGATATCTTCTTGAATTTTCCGAGGAGATACACGAAGGAGCGGACCGCGCGGCCGTTCTTCAAGTCCCCCACCGCGGCTATCTTCAGGGTATCCATCCGTCCAAGTTCGCGCCACACGGTGTAGAGGTCGAGCAAGGCCTGCGTCGGATGCTGGCCTGCGCCGTCGCCGGCATTTATGACCGGGATCGTCGCGACGGAGGCTGCCTTCGCGCTTGAGCCCTTCTCGTAGTGGCGGATGACCGCGACGTCGGCATAATGATTGATCATCTGCATCGTGTCTTCGACCGATTCACCCTTCGCGGCGGAGCTGTAGTCGCGAGCGTTCTCGGTCGCGATGACGCCGCCCCCGAGGCGGAGCATGGCGGACTCGAACGAAAGCCGCGTCCTGGTCGAGGGTTCGTAGAAGATTGCCGCGAGGATTTTCCCCTTCAAGGAATGGTCCTTCCGTTTCTCGAGTTTGTCGGCCGATTTGAAAAGCTCTTCGATGGTCTTCCGGTCGAACTGCTGGGCTTCGAGGATGTGCGCGATGTCAGCCATTTTTTTTGAGGTATTCCGCGCCGTGCCCCACCGTGGTGTTCACGGGGATCTTCTTGAGCCATTCGGGGACTTCGGTCTCGCCGTAGGTTTCCGCCGGGATCTCGCCGAGGGCGTTCAAAGGGACGCCAAGG
>CAYHKM010000057.1:0-4238 GCA_964357285.1 uncultured Candidatus Saccharibacteria bacterium | reverse complement strand
GAACCAGCGTTTTTTCACTAACACGGCGACAAGGGCGCCGACCGTGACGATGATAGTGCCTAATATCCACCACGCGGCGAGATCGTTCTCAGCGCCCGGCAGAAGCAGGTTCATGCCGTAAAAACCGGTAAGTATGTTCGGGAGCGTGACCAAAACCGTAAGGGCGGTCATGCGCCGGATGACCCGATTGAGCTGCTGGGTCGAGATGGCGGTGTACGCCTCGCGCGTGTTTTCCATGGTTTTCAGGATTGAACGACCGCGCTCGATGAGTTGCGACGTCGACAAGATAACGTCGTCCAGAAGCTCGCGGTCGCCCTCGAATACCGGAAGCGACTTTCCGCCGGCAAGCTTCGCGAGGACATTCCCCTGCGGGATGAGGGCGTCGAGGAAGGCATTCACCGCCCCCTCGTTCGTTGCGAACTCGACGATGTCGTCCTCCGTCATCTGCTCGATCCGCTGTTTGCGGCGGTTCACTAGCCGCTGGATGCCAGTCATCGCGGCGGTGTAGCTCGTGCTTATCTCCTCGATGAACAGAAGAAGGAGCTTGGTTTTCTGGGTCGTGTAGAAATTAACGTCCCCTTTCGCGAAACGCTCCAAGAAGGAGGGGGTTCCCAGGGCCACCGTCACGATGGCGCTTTCGGTCACGATGATGAGGAGTGGAGCCGTGCCGGGAGGGTTCTCGCTGAAGGGATAGCGGAGGAAGATGTAGGTCGCGTTATCGCGGACCTCGAATCGCGGCGCCTCGAAGGGGTCCAGAGCGTCTTTCAGCAAGGACGCATCGAGTCCGAGCTTCGTCGCGGCCTCGTCTATCTCTGTCTCCGACGGCGTCTCCAAGCGTACCCACTCGCCGATCTTGATGTCCGGCGTTTCGCGGAGCTTCTTATCGTGAAGGGTCCTGTGGTATGCGGAAAGCATGCGGACAGTATACGCGCTTAGAAGTGCCTAACAATAAAAATCACTTCTCTTCGAGACCCAGGCACACCGAATTGATGCAGTAACGCTTTCCGGTCGCGGTCGGCCCGTCGTCGAACACGTGCCCCAGGTGCGAGCCGCAGTTCGCGCAGGCAACCTCGGTCCGCGCCATGCTGTGTGACGTGTCTTTCTCGAGCTTGACTGCCCCCGGCATCGCGTCGTCGAAGCTTGGCCATCCCGTCCCGGAGTCGAACTTGGTGCCGGACGCGAAAAGGGGATTCCCGCACACCTTGCAGTTGAATGTGCCGTTCGCATCCGTGTGGAGGTATTCGCCCGAGCCCGGCGCCTCGGTGCCTTTCTCGCGGAGAACCCGGTATTCCTCGGGAGTGAGGCGGGCCTTCAATTCTTCGTCACTCGGCATTTTGAATTGCTGCGTCATGGTACTAGTTTAGCAGTTCAGGTATACTTGCCGAAACTGCATGTTCCGCCTCCCTTTGCGTTCTGTAGGATCCGGTCTCATTCTTTTGGCATGTCTTGCACTATCATTCACTCCGTTCGCGTCTGTTCAGGCAGCGGAGGTTCACGTCGGTGAGTCGGTGTTTCAGGGTCCGAACGAATACGTTCAGGGTAACCAGTACGTCGCGGCCGGGCAGGCGACCCTCTCGAGCCGGGTTCAGGGTGACATCGTCGCGGCCGCGGGATCCGTCATCGTGAATGGAGAGATATCCGGGGACCTCACGATTATCGGCGGGAGCGTTGACGTTTTGGAAAGAGTTCAGGGGGATATCCGCGTCGTCGGAGGCCAAGTGACCATCGCATCTCCCGTCGGAGGAGATGTCGTCGTCCTCGGCGGCACTATTAACCTTCGCTCCGGTGCCGTCATCGCGGGGGATCTGATAGCGGTCGGCGGCGACATCACGGTCGAGGGCGCGGTGAGCGGAAGCGCAACTATCTATGGCAGCGCGGTCCTTCTCGACAGTCTCGTGGGCGGCGCGGTTTCAGTGAGGGCCGGGAAGGGCGTCACCTTCGGACCGAACGCGGTCGCGATGAGTTCGGTCTCGTACCGAGCACCCGTCATGGCCGCAGTGGACCCGGCCGCGAAACTCTCTCCTGATATCGAGTTCACCGAGCTCGATATCCCTGCCCGGTCATTGGGGGAGACGGGGGCGACGGCGGTCTTCGCGGCGGTCGCCGGAGCCATCTTTCTCGTGCGCCTTCTCGCGGGACTCGCGACCGCGATCGTCCTCGTCCTCGTCTTTCCCGGCTTCACCCATGAGATCGTGAGCGAAACCTATCAGAGCTTCTGGCGCTCGGTGGGGATCGGGTTCGTAACGCTCCTCGTCGTCCCGGCAGCTGTCGTCTTCTTCGCGGCCACCATCATCGGCGCCTTCGCCGCCCTCATCCTCGGGATCCTCTTTGTGTTCATGCTCATCATCGCCTCCATCTATTCCGGCATCCTGTTTGGCTCGTTCATCGCGAAGCTCGTGAGGAAAGAGTATGTGATCTCATGGCTCTGGGCGCTTCTCGGTACGCTCGGCATCACCCTCATTTCGCTCGTGCCGTTCGTCGGCTGGCTTGTCGGATTCATGTTCTTTCTCGCGGCTTTGGGCACCATCGGGTTGGGCGTCTACAAACGGGCCCTCAAGGGGATGTAAGCTATGAAGATTGCAGTCGGGGACACGGCTCCCGATTTCATGCTTTCCGATCAGAACGCGGAGGTGCATACGCTGTCCGCATATCGCGGACGGTGGCTCCTCCTCTACTTCTATCCGAAAGACGATACGCCGGGGTGTACCAAAGAGGCATGCATGCTCCGGGATGCGTTTCCCCGTTTTGACGGCGTTCATGCGCACGTCTTGGGGGTTTCTGCCGACACGGCGCAAAGCCACGCGAAGTTTGTCGGAAAATATTCGCTCCCGTTCCCGCTTCTCGCGGATACGGAACGGAGCGTCATTGAGGCCTACGGGGTCTGGGGGGAGAAGACGATGATGGGGCGGACCTACATGGGCATCCGCCGGACCTCATTCCTCATCGACCCCGCGGGTGTCGTCAGGAAGGTCTATGAAAAGGTGCGGCCCGAGGTCCATGCCGAGGAGGTTCTCGCCGACCTCGCCCACGTCCGGCTATGATGAGGCGATGGGCGAGTCATCCCGCGCGGTGAGAATCCTTCGAGCGAGGAGGATTACCGCATATCTCAAAAAGGCGTACCCACGACCAAAGAGCGAACTCCGCTACCGGACAGCGTTCCAGTTCGTGACCGCGGTCATCCTCTCGGCCCAATGCACCGATAAGGTGGTGAATCGTGTCACGGGAAAGCTCTTCAAGAAGTACAGGACGCCCGCAGATTTTGCACGGGCTCGCCCGGCGGTACTCCAGAAAGAAATCTCCTCGATACCGTTTTTTAGGAACAAAGCCAAAGCCATCATCACGGCCGCGAATGACATCGTCCAATTTCACGGGGGGCGAGTGCCGCGAACGGAAGAAGCGCTCATCGCCTTTCATGGAGTCGGATACAAGACCGCCCACGTGATACTGGGCGAACTCTTTAGCATCTGGGAAGGCATACCGACCGATACGCACGTGAAGCGTTTCGCACTTCGCTTCGATTTGACCCGTGAGACTGATCTCACGAAGATATCGAAGGACCTTGAAGCGCTCATCCCCCCGCGGGACTGGAAATACGTGAACAACGGTTTGGTACTCTATGGGAGGTACCTATGCCCGGCGCGACCGCATGACTGCAAAAAGCACCCGCTCACGAAGCTCTGGCCGCGCGCCGCGACGCGTTGGCCTCGCTCATAGGCCGGGCACGGCCAAGGGCCCCGCCCGTAAGGCTACGGCCGAGGGCCGAAGGCGTGCTAAGCGGCCGATCGCGGTTTTTGACATCGACGGGACCATCTTCCGGTCATCTCTCCTTCTTGAGCTGGTCGAAGAGCTTGTCGACGAGGGGGCTTTCTCCACGCGGACCCGCAAGCTCTACGAACGCGAGTTCATGCGTTGGCTCGACCGAAAGGGCGCGTACGAGACGTACGTCGACAAGGTGGTCGCGGTATTCGCCCGCTCCCTCAAAGGCATTTCGTATGCCGTCGGAGCGCGCGCCGCGATTCGTGTTATTTCAGAAAAGCGGAACCGCGTCTATCGCTACACGCGCGACCTCATCAAGTCGTTGCGCCGCCGCGGCTACTTCCTCGTCGCGGTATCCCGCTCTCCGAAATTCATCGCGGGCCCGTTCGGGCGTAAGCTCGGGTTCGATAAGGTGTACGGTTCGATATACGCGGCTGACGCGCGCGGCCTCCGTCTCAAAGATGAATGGGCCGGGCCTCATG
>CAYHKM010000056.1:0-4257 GCA_964357285.1 uncultured Candidatus Saccharibacteria bacterium | reverse complement strand
GGGGAACAGCTGGGCACCGTTCGATCAGCTTGATTGGGTCGTCGGGGCCCTCATCGCTCTTGCGCGTTTCGTGCCGGTCTCGCCGCTCATGGCCGCGTACGCGCTCTTGATCGGCGTTCCGCTCCATTTTTTTGTGCGCTGGATCGGCTCTCTCATAGCGCTTGCCTTCGCAGGCATCCTTGGGCGTGGCGCGGCCGGTTATTCGAAATGAATCCTTCTTCCTGTGGCGTTCGCGCGCTCCCGTATACGCGCATGCCCTGACAACGTGGGGTCTTTCGTGATGAGTGCGAACGCTTCCTTCCGGGCTGCTTCCACGAGCTTCAAATTTTTCAAGGCGTCCATGCCGATGTCGGAGAGCCCCCACTGCCGCGCGCCATAGAGCTCCCCCGCGCCGCGTATCATGAGGTCCCTTTCCGCGAGCTCGAAGCCGTTTCGCGCCTCTTGTATGGCCTTCAAGCGAGCGTTCTCGCCGCCTCGCTCCACCATGAGGAAACACCACGGCTCGTGTGAGGAGCGCATGACGCGCCCCCGGAGCTGATGGAGTTGCGCGAGGCCGAACCGCTCGGCTCCTTCGATCATGATGACGGTCGCGTTCGGGACGTTGACGCCCACTTCGACGACCGACGTCGCGACGAGGATCTGCGTTTCGCCCTTCGTGAAGCGTCCCATCACGCCTTCCTTGTCCTTCGGCGTCATCTTGCTGTGGAGCTTTTCGATCTTGAACTCGGGGAACACCTTTGTCGAAAGTCGTTTCGTTTCCGACGCGACCGAGCGTGCTTCGACCGCGAACACTTTTTTCGGATCGGGCTCATCGATGCGGGGGCAGATGACGTACGCCTGCCTTCCTTCGGAAACGAGCGTGCGGATCTTTTCGTATGCGCGCTCGCGGTCACGCGGGGTCACGCTCTCGGTCCGGATTGGTTTGCGCCCTGCGGGAAGCTCGTCGAGAATAGTGAGATCCAGGTCGCCGTAGAGGGTGAGCGCGAGGGTCCGCGGGATGGGTGTTGCCGTCATCGAGAGGAGATGCGGGGAGACGCCTCCTTTCTCGGCGATCTCCTTCCGTTGGAACGTGCCGAAGCGATGCTGTTCGTCTACGATGACGAACGCGAGATGCTTGAACCGCAGCGATTTCTCTATCAAGGCATGCGTGCCGATGACGATGGGAATCTCCCCGTTCTCGACCCATCGGAGGAGCTGAGCGCGCGATAGGGGGGTCGCCTCCTTCGGGTTCACTTTCGAAGGGAACTTGTAGCAGCCGGAGGAGGTCACGAGGCCGATTTGGATAGGATGCTTCGCGAAGAACGAAGTGAACGTGGCGAAGTGCTGCTTCGCGAGGATCTCGGTGGGGCACATGTACGCGACCTGCAAGTTCCCGAAGTTCTGCCCCGAGGGGCGCGAGGTCACGACCGCGTACGCGGCCGCCGCGGCGACCGCGGTCTTCCCGCTCCCCACATCACCCTCAAGGAGGCGATGCATCGGATAGGGCTCGATGAAATCCGCGAGTATGTCGGCGATTGCTTTCTTCTGCGCCTTGGTCGGCTCGAACGGGAACTCCTTAACGAATCCCATAACGCGCTTCTCGTCCGCGTCTATCTCGAGGGCTCGTTTCTCCTTGTTCAGCTCGCGCTCGAGGCCGCGCGCGAGCTGTATCAGGAAAACCTCCTCGAAGGCGAAACGTTTTCGCGCGGCCTCGGCATCCTTCTCTTTCTTCGGCTGATGTGCCCAAACGAACGCGGTCTTTGCGGGGGGAAGGTGGTAGCGCTCCCGGATATCCTCCGGGATAGGGTCTTCGACGGTTTCGAGGACCCCTGACTCGAACGCGCGCTTCACCGCGTGATAGAACCACAAGGACGAGACGCCGGCCGATTCTGAATAGACGGGGAAGAGACCATCCGCGGTTCCCACCTGCGGCCTGCCTTCGGCATCGGCCGCTCCCGCTTCGCGGGACCGGAAGGAATGCAAAGTCGTTTGCATTCCTTCCATAAACGGAACGCCTTCGGCCTCGCCCATAGGGCTACGGCCGAGGGCTTTCTCGACTACCGGATTCGCGATGTAGCGTTTTCCGCCCTCACCGGAAACTTTCCCCCGGATGCGCACCATAGTGTCGGTCGGGACCATCTTCGCGAGGTAGGGCTGGTGGAACCACGTGACGCGCACCGTCCCCGTCCCGTCCGAGAACGACCCGTCGGCGATGGGCACTTTGGTGCGCCATGAGCGGCGTACCTCGAGCTTTGTGAATTTCCCGTACACACTCGCGGTGTCGCCCGCTTTGAGCTCCGCGACAGTTTTCACGTCGGCGGAGCGCTCATACCGGGAAGGGAAGTGGTACAGGAGATCGCGCACGGTTGCGATTCCGAGTTTTTTCAATGCGCTTTTTTGTAGCGCAGTAAGACGTGTGAGCGATTCAATGGGGTCGCTCGCGTGCATGAACGGAGTATATCGCGTCGCCTATTCGACGATGGGCGGGATGTCGTAGCCGAAGTGCTTGCTCGCCTTTTGCATATAGGCCGCGATGTGTCGCTTGAAATACGGCGGATGCGCGGATTGGATACGGCCGATGGCAAAGTACGCGGTTGCGATGACGGCGGCGTACCCCGCTTCCCGCGGGAGCGGCACGACGAGGCGCTTGTCGGCCGCGCCGAAGCGCTCGACCTCGTCGCCGAGGTGAATGAAAAGCTCGGAATCGCTCGGGATGAGCGTCTTCGAGTGCCATGCTTGCTCCGGAGTGAACGCGCGACCCGAGATCATGGGGCCGAAAAGCTCGTCGAATTTTGCGAGAATCATGGAGCGCACCAACTCAAACTCGGGAGGCACCACAAAGAAGAACGCGCTATGGTCCCCCAGATTCTGCGGCATCGCCGGTTGAAGCACGGTGGTCACATGCCGCTCGATCGCGTCCGCGCTCTCGCCAGAGGCCGCGAGTATCATCCCGAGATAGGTTGAGACGTTGTACGTGTAGGGCTCGCGCACCTTCGGGAACACGACCGTGGTTTTCGGCGCGAACTTCGAGGACGGCGACTTTGGGGTCGCCGTGAAGAGGTAGATGGGGAGCTGGCGGTCGGCGAAAAATTGCGATATCGCGACCGATGATTTTCCTCCGGATGCGGACACAATGACGACGCCGTCGATGCCCTCCGAGCGGTTGAACGCGTCGCGGTAGGTGGTCTCGGTCGCGATGACCGCGTCTTTCTTCGAGAAGAGGATGCGCCCGGTTATCCCTGCGTTTCCGCTCCCGACGACCAAGGGTCTCCGAAGCTTCGGGTAGGCGAGCGCAGGCGGCGGATTTTTCCTGAAGAACTCGAGAGCCGAGACGACGCTTTCATCGAGGTCCGGCAGGGTGTCGATGGTGAAGTCGCGCATGGAGGCATTGTACTATCTGCTAAGCGGAAAGGTCGCGGAGACATGTTTTGAAATTCAAGCACTTCGCACTATAGTACCAAGGTTGGAGAGGTGGCTGAGTGGAGGAAACAAGGACCGCTCCTTGTTTCCTCCGGTCCCGAGCGCAAGCGAGGGAGTGGCCGATGCCGAAGGCAGGCCACAGGTGGACGAACTTGTTCGAACGCTCAGTCTCAGCTCTAATGGAATGGGCGAAGCCCATTTGGAGAGGTGGCTGAGCGGTCGAAAGCGGCACAGTGCTAATGTGTTGTCCGGGTAAAACTGGACCGTGGGTTCGAATCCCACCCTCTCCGCAAAATAAGGAGTGTACTCACGACTATATTTTGCGTGAGTACTGAGCGCAGCGAAGTGCTCCGCAGTAAATATCCTTGTATCGGGCGACCCGGGTACCTACCTCGCCAAAAGATTCTTTGCTGTGTCCCTGAATTGCAGAAGTAATTTTTTGTCCCATTCTCGGCCAGCAACACGTCTTTCTTTTTCATCCTTCACAGGCGCGTTGGCTCTATAGGCCTCCAAAGCTTCTTCAATAATTAACTTGTCTTGAATGGGCATATTCTCAAGCGCCCACAAAGCCGCTTCTTCTTTACTATAAACAATATGCTCCCGAGACATTTTCATCATTACCGAACGGCAAAGATTTAAAACTCCATAGAACGGGCTCTCGAGAATATTTTCCCCTTCCAGAATCCAGTCGATGTCTGATTTTACGGAGGCGAGATAGTCGCTCCACTTTACTTCGCCGATTACTTTTTTGGGTTTGGGACCATACAGACTTATACCTCTTTGTTTAGCCACCATGAGGTGTGCGGCAAGATCTCCGTCCAGTGGCAGATTGCCGTCCTCAAACTGTTGTACCTGCGC
>CAYHKM010000055.1:0-4275 GCA_964357285.1 uncultured Candidatus Saccharibacteria bacterium | reverse complement strand
TCGAAGATCTCGCGGCCGCGCACCGCGTCTACCGGAACGCGATCGCGAAGCGGATGCCTGTTGTTGCTCCGCTCCCATAGGGCTCCAGGTTCGGGTCCGGAAAGAAGACGTTCACGTACTGATGCGCAAGAAGGACGAGGGATACCGCGGAGATATACAGAGCAACCATGGCACCGAGCCATAGGAAAAAATCCTTTGCGGATACTCGCGGGCGTGTTGCTCCAGTTTCCATACGGCTCACGAGCGGCGACCGTTCTTGAAGACGCGCTTCACCGCCTCCCCTTCGTCGCCGGGTGCCCTCAGGATGAGTGATTCGCTGATGGACTCGCCGGTCTGGATGCGGGTGATTGCTCCGGCGATCATATCCGCTACGGAGACAATGCGCACTTTAGGATGTTTCGCGACTTCGGAGCGGTGACTGATGGAGTCGGTTATGAAAACCTCCTTCAAAGGAGAGGTCGAGAGGCGCTTCAGGGCCTCACCCGTAAAGATGCCGTGGCTTATCAGAGCATAGATGTCGCGCGCGCCGTTCTCGGCGATATGATCGATGGCGTTCATGAGGGTTCCGCCGGAATCGAGCATGTCGTCGACGACGATGACGTCTTTTCCTTTCACGTCGCCGATCATCCCGTACGCGGTCAGCGAATCGTTCGTGTGGATGTCGCGCTGCTTATACACCAAGGCAAGGTTCTGGGTCCCGAGAAGCTTGGCGTAGCCCGCGGCGCGCGGCATACCGCCCTTATCGGGCGCCGCTATCACAAAGTCTTTGAGTTTCTTCTTCCTCATCGTGGGGACGAGAACATAGCTCGCGTACAGGTTGTCCCACGGGCACTGCACGAAACCCTGCGACTGCTCGGTATGGATGTCGACCGTAAGGATACGGCTCGTCCCTACGGTCGCGATGATGTTCGCGACGACGGACGCGCTTATGGGGACGCGCGGAAGTTCCTTCCGATCCTGTCGCGCGTAACCGAAGTACGGTATGACCGCGGTTATCTCCTTCGCAGATGCGCGCCGTGCAGCGTCTATCATGAGCGTGAGCTCCATTAAGTGGTCGTTCACCGGGGGCGAGGTCGGCTGGATGATGAAAACCGAGCGGCCGCGGAGGTTCGGGAGCCCTTTCACGCGTATCTCGCCGTCCAAAAATCTCGAGATGGGTTCTGCCAAAGGTTCGCCGAGGATGGCGGCGATCTTGCGAGCGAGAGTGGGATTCGCGGTCCCAGAGATAAGCGCTATCGGCGCGTGCTCCATGCTCCGGGGATTATAGCACCAAAGCCCATTCAGATTTTGAACTCGACTATATCCCCATCCTTAACGATATATTCTTTTCCTTCAGTTCTCACGAGTCCACGCTCCCGCGCTTTCGCGAACGAGCCTGACGCGACGAGGTCGTCGTAGTACACCACTTCGGCCCGGATGAATTTATCCTTGAAGTCGGTATGAATGGCGGCGCCCGCCTCGGGCGCCGTGGAACCCTTCGGAATCGTCCATGCGCGGGTCTCGTCGGGACCAGTCGTGAAATAGGTCATGAGTCCCAAAAGGTCGTACCCCGCACGTATCAGACCATCGACGCCGTCGTCGAGGACGCCGAATTCCTGTCGGAGCTTCTGTGTATCCTCTCCCGCGACGTCGCGAAGCTCGCCTTCTATCGCCGCGTCAACGACGACGAAGGTCGCACCCATCCCGCCAAGGTATTCCGTGAGACGCGCAAAACGGGCATCGTTCATCTCGTCGAGGTTGTGCCCGCCGGCCTTCTTGTTGAGGACGTACATCATGGGCTTCAAGGTGAGTAGATGAAGGTTCCCGAGGAGGGCCGATTCTTCGGTCGTAAGGCCCGCGGTCGAAGCGAGGTGGCCTCCTTCGAGAGCGTTCTTGGCCTTTTCAAGTGCCGCGGCTTCTGCGAGGGCTTCTTTTTCGCCCCGCTTCGCATCCCTTTGGACGCGTGCGAGACGTGTCGAAGCGGCTTCCAGGTCCGAGAGAACGAGCTCGAGGTTCACGATATCTATATCGCGGACGGGGTCAATCATGCCCGCTTCCACGTGGATGATGTCCGAATCCTCGAAAATGCGCACCACCTCGACGATGGCGTCCACCTCCCGGATATGCGCCAAAAACGCGTTCCCGAGGCCCGCTCCATCGGCCGCACCTTTCACCAGGCCCGCGATGTCAACGAATTCGACGACGGCGGGTATGGTTTTCGCCGATTTCGAGAGTTCCGTGAGCGCCGCGAGTCGCGGGTCCGGAACGGGTACGATGCCGACGGAGGGGTCAATGGTGCAGAACGGATAGTTCTCGGCCGGTACTTTCTTCGCGGTAAGCGCGTTGAATAAGGTCGACTTGCCGACGTTCGGGAGTCCAACAATGCCGATAGAGAGCTTCACGGCTTTATTTGCCTGCCGTGCCGAGCTTCTCGACGGCACGTACCCACTCCGCGCGTTTTTGGTCGGAACTACGTTCCGAGGGCGAGAAGACGGTGGTCTTCACGGGCTGGACGCCCGCGAAACCGAGGATGCCGCGCGAAAGCTCGTTCGTAAATTCGCCAAAGAGGAGCCACGTGAACCAGCCCGGTATGTCCGCGAGGATGATGATGCGCGCCGAGCGGCCTTTGAGGCGCATCACCCATCCGTAGAGGTTCTCCCGATGCATGTTGAAAGCGAATCCGGGAAGCCACGCCCGGTCGAAGACTCCCTTGAGAAGCGCCGGCATCGTACACCACCAGTTCGGATAGATGATAACGAAGTGGTCGCACCACTGGACGTTCTCCTGGAATACTTTGAGGTCCGGTTCGAGTTCCTGGATGACTTTGTAGCCCTTATGAAGGACGGGGTCGAAGTGCATCTCCGGCAGGTTCTGTCGCCGGACCTCATGGCCCACGGCGCGAGCGGCCGATTCGTAGGCGTCTGTGAGACGCTCCGTAAGCGAATCCATATCCGGATTCCCCATCAGGACGTAGATTTTCTTCTTTTCCATCGAATCCACCGTATCCTAGCATGTGCCGCATTCATGAGGCGGAGTATCCACGAACCTACGTAAGGTCCCGTCTCTGCATTCTTTGATTGATCGGCCGTTTCGTGATAGGGTTTTTTAACTCCATGACCCCGAACCACCTTGAGCGCGCGCTCACGTTCCTCCGTGGCGCGTTTTCCTTCTTCGTAAAAGGGCTTCGCGAGCTCTCAAAATCGGCTTGGGAGCACAAAGCCATTTCAGCCGGCGTCCTCGCGGTTCTTATTGGAGGCGCTGTCGCCGCATCCTTCGTTTTCAAAGGCGCGGACCAAGCGAAACCGGACGATCGCCGCGAAGTTACGCTCATCGCCATAGCCGACGTCTCCGGAGCGGAGCCCCTGTCTTTGATCGGCGAGGTCCGCTCGAAACGTGAGGCGTCCGTCGCCTCCGACATACCCGGAACGGTCGCGGGCGTCTACCGCGCTCTCGGCGATGTGATCGGCGCGGGGACCGTCATCGCGGAGCTCAAGAACGAAACCCAGCGCGCCGCGGTTGCGCAGGCGAAAGCCGCGCTCGATAAAGCCCGGAGCGGCACGACCGTGGGCGGGATCGGCGTCGAGAACGCGAAAGTCGCATTCGCGGCGTCCCAAGAGACCGCCGCCTCGTCCATAGAAAGCGCGCACGCGACGATCGAGGATGCGGTCACGCGCAAGGCCGACCAGATGTTCTCGAACCCCTCCGGCAATCAGCCGAAGTTCAGTGTCGCGGTGTCAAGCTCCCAGCTCATCTACACGGTCGAAGCGGAGCGGCTCTCGATGGGTCCCATCCTTGTCCGGCATGCGAATGCGACAGTCCCGACATCCTCCGATGGGCAACTCGCCGAACTCTCGGCTCTTGCGGCGGAAACCGCTACCGTCGCGGATTTCGTCGCCGACATCTCGACGGCGCTTGCGGGCGCCATCGCTACCAATAACGTGACGGACGCAGCCATCGCCGGATACCGGGCCGACATGAGCGCGGCTGTCGCGGGGATGAACGGGCTCCGCGCATCGCTCGCCGGAACCATTCAAGACCTCAAGGTGAAGCAGGCGGCGGTCGTCATAGCCGAGGAAGGCGTCGCTCCGGGCTTGACCGGCGTTTCCGCCGATATCGCCGCAGCGGAGGCGAATCTCGCCGTAGCGCAGGCTGGGCTCGAGAAGACGCTCATCCGCGCTCCCATATCCGGCACCATAAACCGCCTCGACCTCAATGTCGGCGACTATGTGAACGCGACCGTTCCAATCGTATTCATCTCGAATCCCGGGGGCTTAGAGGCGGGCACATATGTAACGG
>CAYHKM010000054.1:0-4391 GCA_964357285.1 uncultured Candidatus Saccharibacteria bacterium | reverse complement strand
GCCGGGGACCATCCTCGCGACCGTCGCCATCCTTATCGGCGTGTGGCTCTTATTCGTACTCAAAGCCCTCGTCCTCATCGTTTTGACCGCCATCGTCATCGCGTCCGCCGTCGAGCCGGGCATCCGCTGGTTTTTGGACCGCGGTTTCCACCGGAACATGGCGGTGACCCTCATCTACGCCACCGTCCTCGCACTTTTCTTCGCCCCGCTCTACTTCTTCGTGCCGCCCCTCCTCGACGAGGCCGTGAGCTTCATATCCACGATGGCGCGCTACTTAGAGGGATTCAACGTCGAGGCCCTCCTCTCGTCCGAACTCCTCGCGTCGACCAAGGAAGTTGTGAATGCGGGGTCTTTGACGAACATCGTGCTTGAGTTCCGGCAGTTCTTTACATCCGCCTCCGGTGGCGCCTTTCATGCGCTCGCCTCCATTTTCGGCGGCGTCTTCTCGACGTTCCTCGTCGTCATCCTGTCGGTGTACTTCGCGGTCAATGAGACCGGCATCGACGATTTCCTCCGCATCGTCGTTCCACCAAAGTACGAATCCTACGCGGTATCGCTGTGGAGGCGCTCGCAGGCGAAGATAGGCCTCTGGATGCAGGGCCAGCTAGTCCTTTCGCTCATCATGGGTGTTCTTGCGTACCTCTGGCTCGCGATACTGCAGGTGCCGTACGCGTTCTTGATCGCGGTCTTCGCTGCCGTGATAGAGGTCGTCCCCATCTTCGGCTCTTTCCTTTCGGGCACCATCGCCGTTGTTGTCGCGTGGACCGCCGGAGGCCCCACGCTCGCCGTCCTCGTCCTCGGGGGGTTCGTCATCATCAACCAGCTCCAGTCGCACCTCGTCTACCCCTTGGTCGTGAAGCGCATCGTGGGCGTCCCACCACTCTTGGTTGTGCTCTCGCTCATCGTGGGCTCCCAGCTCGCGGGCTTCTACGGTATTCTTCTCTCAGTCCCCGCGGCCGCGACCTTGAAGGAATTCGTCTCTGACATCCAGGCCCGGCGGCAGAAAGAGCCGGAGCCCGACGGCTGACCCCGCCTTTCACTCGCGCATGGGGAAGTCGTACCTCACCACCACCCTCCCGTATGTGAACGCGGAGCCGCACATCGGCTTTGCGCTCGAGATCGTGCAGGCGGACGCCTTAGCCCGGTTCTGGCGTCTCATGGGCGAGGAGGTCTTTTTTAATTTCGGGACCGACGAGCATGGACAGAAGATATACCAGAAAGCGCAGGAAGCGGGGGAGGAGCCACAGACGTACGTGGACGGGTATGCGAAAAAATTCGACGCTCTCAAAGGAGCCCTAAACCTCTCATACGACGCCTTTATCCGGACCACCGATCCAGCCCACAAGGCCGCCGCGCAGGAGTTCTGGAAGCGATGCGACCAAGCCGGCGACATTTATAAGAAGAATTACAAGCTAAAGTACTGCGTCGGCTGCGAGCTTGAGAAGACGGATTCGGAACTCGTGGACGGGAAGTGCCCACTCCATCCGACGCTCGCGGTAGAGCTCATCGAGGAGGAGAACTATTTCTTCCGGTTCTCCCGCTACGGCGAGAAGCTTCTCGCGTTTTACGAGGCGCATCCTGATTTCGTCGTGCCCGCATTCCGCTTGAACGAGATGAAGTCACTCATCAAGCGGGAAGGCCTTCAGGATTTTTCCATCTCGCGCCTTGCCGCGAAGATGCCGTGGGGCGTGCCGGTCCCCGGCGACCCTGCACAAGTCATGTACGTGTGGTTCGACGCACTCATCAACTACATCTCGACCCTCGGGTGGCCGAAGGACGAGAAAAAGTTCAAGGACTTCTGGCCCGGTGTCCAGTTCGCGGGGAAAGACCAGGTGCGTCAGCAGGCGGCCATGTGGCAGGCAATGCTCATGTCCGCAGGCCTTCCACCTTCGAAACAGATATTCATCCACGGGTTCGTGACTAATGCCGGACAAAAAATGTCAAAGTCTTTGGGGAACGTGGTTGACCCGGTCGCGCTCGCAAAGGAGTATGGAACGGATGCGGTCCGCTATTATCTGCTGCGGCACGTCCACCCGTTTGAAGATTCTGATTATTCGAAAGAGCGCTTTGTTGAGGCCTATAATGCGAATCTCGCGAACGGCCTCGGGAACCTCGTCGCCCGCGTCATGAAGCTCGCCGAAGATAATTTAAGCGCTGCAATTCCAGCGCCGAACATTGAGGGAACCTATCCGGGAGAAATTGGTGCCCGGCTGAACGCTTTCGAATTTAATTTTGCCATTGACCGTATTTGGGAGAGGATTCAGAGTATGGACCGTCGCATAAACGGGGAAGAACCGTTCAGGCTCGTTAAAGAAAATAAATCCAAAGGTGTAGAAGTCATACAAGGGCTCGTAGAAGGACTATATATAACTGCTCATGAACTTACACCCTTCATGCCGGATACGAGCAAAAAAATAAAAGCAGCAATTCTTGCAAACAAAAAACCCGAGAATCTCTTTGCCCGCATTGAAACATGACCCCGCGATATTTTGATATTCACTCTCATGTGAATTTTAAAGACTACGACGCGGACCTGCCGGAGGTCTTGAAGCGGATGGAGGATGAGGGTGTGGCGACCATCACGGTCGGCGTAAACCGGAAGACCTCGGAAGAGGCGGTCCGGTTCGCGGAGGAGCATGGCGGCTTCTACGCGACCCTCGGGCTTCACCCCACGGACACCCGGACCGAGACGTTTGCCGCGTCAGCCTACAAGGAGCTCGCGAAGAGTACGAAAATGGTCGCGATAGGGGAGTGCGGTATCGATTACTTCCGCATTGAAGGCGACCTCGTGGTCGAAAAGAAGCGTCAGTGGCGCGAGTTTGAGAAGCAGTTCGAGTTCGCGGTCTCGCTTGGTAAGCCCCTCATGATCCACTGCCGTCCGTCGAAGGGCTTGCAAGACTCCTATCTCGACATGCTTTCCTACTTAGAGCCGCGCGCAAAGGAAAATCCCAAAGTGTGCGGCAACATGCACTTTTTTGTGGGCGACCTCGCGGTTGCGAAGCGCTTCTGGGCTATCGGCTTCACGACCTCCTTCACCGGCGTCCTCACCTTCGCGCATGACTACGATGAGGTCGTCAGAGCGGCTCCCTTAGACATGCTCCTCACCGAAACCGATTCGCCCTTCGCGGCTCCTGCCCCCTTCCGCGGAAGAAGAAACGAACCTGCCTACGTGAAATACGTGGTCGCGGCCATCGCCCGCATCAGGGGAGAGGACGAAGAGTCCGTCCGCGAGGCGGTTCTAAAGAACACGGAAAGGGTCTTTGGTCTGAAATAGTGAGGAATTGCGCGGGATTTGAAGCTGTGGTACCCTCTCCGAACATGCAGAACGATACTGTTGAAGCGGATATCGAAACCGGACTCGTGGACACGGACGAGAATGACGCGCCGCAAACGGCTGTCTACGAGATCGGCTACCACCTCCTTCCGACGATTGCCGAAGAAGACCTCGCCAAGGCGGTTTCCGCCCTCACCGACGCCTTGAAGGCCGAGAACGCCGAGTTCGTGGGCGAGCGCTTCCCATCGAAGGTCCAGCTTGCCTACCCCATCACGAAGCGCGTGAACGACAAACGCACACCGTTCGAAAACGCCTACTTCGGCTGGATAGCGTTTTCCGTACCGAAATCGTTGATCGCGAACCTGAAACGATTCCTTGACGCGAACCCCTCCGTCCTCCGCTACCTCATCGTGAAAACTTCGCGCGAAGCAGTCACCGCCGCGATGACGGGTGCCACGGTGACGCCCTCCGGCGACATCGGAAAACCAAAACGCGACGCGGAAACCGGCGGTGAACTTTCGGAAGAAGCTCTTGAACAAGCCCTTCAGACGATCGCCAAGGAAGACGCCAAGGCCGCCGAGTAGCCCTGTATCCCGTTAGAAATTCTACTTGAATGATCTCATCACTCATGCTGGTCTCCATGGCATCACGACACTATCGTACCGAAGAGATTAGTAGGCATAATTTCTAACGGGATGTATCTCAACAAGGTTTTTGTCGCAGGGAATCTGACACGCGACCCCGAGCTCAAAGCGCTCCCTTCGGGTGCGAACGTTGGGAGCTTCGGCGTCGCGACGAACCGTGTGTGGCGCGACCAGAACGGCGAGAAGAAGGAAGCAACCGAGTTCCACAACATCGTCGTCTTCGGGCGGCAGGCGGACACGTGCGCGCAGTACCTTAAAAAGGGCCAGCAGGTTTTGGTCGAAGGGCGCATCCAGACCCGCTCATGGGAGAAGGATGGCCACAAGCAATACCGGACCGAAATAGTCGCAGACCGCGTGCAGTTTGGCGCGAAAGCAGGTGGCATGGGCAGCGAAGAAATACGCGGCAGCGGCGCTCCGCGCCCTCCGCGAGCGAAGAAAGAGGAGAGTGACAAAAACGCCGACATAGAGTATCC
>CAYHKM010000053.1:0-4462 GCA_964357285.1 uncultured Candidatus Saccharibacteria bacterium | reverse complement strand
GGCGGGTAATCCTCTCGAGGTCGTCGGCTCCTATAACCCGAAGACGAAGCACACGATCATCGACGCGGAGGCGGTGAAGGGGTGGCTCTCGAAGGGCGCGAAGGCGTCCGGGACCGTCCACAACCTTCTCGTCACGAAAGGAGTCATCGAGGGGAAGAAAGTGAACGTACTCCAGAAGCGCACCATCAAGAAGGAAGGAGACGAGGCGAAAGAGCCCACTCCGGCAGCGAAGGCTCCGAAAGAGGCGCCGAAAGAGGAAGCGCCAGCGCTGGCCGCCGAAGAGACGAAATAGCCCCCGCTCACATGGAGAACGCCCTTGCGAAAGGGGCGTTTTTTTGCGATACTCGCCTGATACGGCCTCTTGTGGTCGCTTAATACATTAATATCCCGTTATGGAAAATACGGATCAGCAGTTCCTCGAGTACGTCGTAAAGATGCTTGTCGACAATCCGAGTGACGTCAAGGTTAGCCGCCAGGTTGATGAGATGGGAGTCCTTCTTACGCTCGACGTGAACGCCGCCGACATGGGCAAGGTCATCGGTCGCTCCGGCAACACCGCGAAGGCGATTCGCATCCTCCTCAGGGTCGTTGGCATGAAGAATAACGCCCGCGTGAACCTGAAGATAAACGAGCCGGCGGGCGGCATGCGCCCGGAGCGCCCTGACCGTGGCGGCATGAGCGGCGGCTCATCGATGGGTGGTCCCATGAGCCCCGAGCAGGGAGCCGCGTCGCGCTCCGTCGACGAAGCGCTCGAGGATCTCAAATTCTGACGCTTGAAGTATCCGAGACCGAAAAACCGCGCTAGAATAAGCGCGGTTTTTCCATGAAAAAGCCTCTGACATTTCATATCATCTCGCTCTTCCCCGAGGCGTTCCAGTCGTACCTCGCCTCGTCCATCGTGGGGCGCGCCATACGGGACAGAAAGATTCGCGTGAAGTTCTACAACCCGCGTGAGTTCACGAAAGACAAATGGCGCCGCGTGGACCAGAGGCCCTACGGCGGCGGCCCAGGCATGGTCCTCGAAGCGGAGAGTGTCCTCAAGGCCGTGACGAAAGCTCTACACGGTACAAAGGGTGCAGTCGTCTATTTTTTCGATGCATCCGGAAAAGAATTCACGAACAAAGATGGCCGCGTACTCGCGCGCAAAGTGAAAGACCTTATTCTCATCTGTGGGCGCTACGAAGGCGTGGATGCGCGCGTCCAGAAGATACTAAAAGCGAAGAAGGTCTCCGTCGGGCCCTACGTCGTGACCGGCGGCGAGCTTCCGGCGATGGTCGTTATGGATGTAACGGCGCGGCAGGTGCCGGGAGTACTTGGTACGTTCTCCTCGATCGAGGAGGAACGCCTTGCCGCGAGCGAGGTCTATACCCGTCCCGAGGTCCTCGTATGGAAGGGAAAGCGCTACCGGGTTCCGAAAGTCCTTCTTTCGGGGAACCATGCGGACATCGAAGTCTGGAAACGAAAGCACAAAGGGCAATCCACTGGGATGGGTTGACCCCGTTAGAGAAGGGTCGGCAGGGTGGCCGAAGCTCTTTCCCCAGAGTGTTCTCTAACGGGGTTGACGGCCTTCCGCTTGTGCGTACAATAGGCAGTACCACAGATTGAGTTTTGGGGGCAGGGTGGGGGCAGTTTTAAATAAAATAAGGCCGTAAGAAAGCGGAACGCGCTTTTTGTGCGTTTCGTCTGTACATGTCTATGGCGAAACCGATGCCCCAGAAGCGCTTCGCGCGCTACCGTGAACCCCGCGTCCCGATGCCTGACCTCGTGGCGCCGCAGGTCGCGAGCTTCCGCACGTTCGTCTCCGACGGCCTCGGATCCCTTTTCAAGGAGTTCTCTCCCATCCTCGATTACTCGAAAAAGAAATTCGAACTCGAGTTCGTCGATTTTGAACTCGGGAAGCCCAAGGTCGACGAGTACGGCGCGAAGGAGGGGAAACTGACCTACGACGCCCCGCTCAAAGCCACCGTCCGCCTCCACAACAAGACCCTGGGCGGGAAAAAGGAACAGGCCATCTTCCTCGCCGACTTCCCGATAATGACGGAACATGGGACGTTCATAATCAACGGAGTCGAACGCGTCATCGTGCCCCAGCTCGCCCGCTCGTTCGGGGTTTTTTTCAGCGCGAACGAGGTCCGGAACAAGACCTGCTTTGGCGCGAAGATCATCCCCGCCCGCGGCGCGTGGATCGAGATAGATTCTGAACCGGACGGCGCAATCTTCATCAAGATTGATAGGAAGCGCAAGTTTCCCGCGACAACCCTCCTTCGGATCCTCGGGGCGACCTTCGACCGCGACATGCTCACCCTCTTCGAGCGCGTTCCGGGCGGGAAGGCCGCCATCCAAGCGACCCTCGAGAAGGACCCCGCGAAGACGGTCGAGCAGGGCTACGTCGAGATATATCGCCGCCTCCGCGACGGTGACCTCGCGACCGCCGACACCGCCCGTGAATACGTGAAGGGCATCTTCTCTCCGGAGCGCTATGACCTTTCATACCCCGGTCGCCACCGTTTCAATCAGCGTTTCAATCGGCCCATGGACAAGGTTGAGATCGAACGCCGGACGCTCTCCATGGACGATGTCGCGCTCATCCTCGCGCACATCATCGAACTCAATGCGACTCCGGGCGCGCAAGGAGACGACATCGACCACCTCGGGTTCCGGCGTGTGAGACAAGTGGGTGAACTCCTCGAGGCCAGGGTCCGCGTCGGCCTCTCGCGCATGAAGCGGAACATCCAAGACAAGATGTCCACCATCGACGTCGAGACCATGGTCCCGACCCAGCTCGTGAACCCGCGCCCCTTGTCGGCCGCCATCAAGGAATTCTTTACCGCAAACCAACTTTCCCAGCTCGCGGCCCAGCAGAACATTCTCGATGAGCTCGAGAACCTCCGGACCGTCTCCGCCCTCGGGCCCGGCGGCCTCACCCGCGAGCGCGCCGGCTTCGAGGTCCGCGACGTCCATACCAGCCACTACGGACGCCTGTGTCCCATTCAGACCCCTGAAGGGCAGAACATCGGCCTCATCCTGCGCCTCGCGACCTACGCGCGCATCAACGATTTCGGGCTCATCGAAACGCCGTACGTGAAGGTTGAGAAGGGGAAGGTTACGAACGAGATCAAGTACCTGAACGCCTTTGAAGAAGAGCAGCACCCGATAGCGCACGCCGCGGTCCCGCTTAACGCGGAGGGTCACCTCGAGAACGACTATGTGGAGACCCGCCTTAAGGGCGAGCCGACCTTGACACCCCGCGACGAGGTCGTCTACATGGACATCTCCACGAACCAGATGTTCTCCATCGCAACCTCGATGGTCCCCTTCGTCGAGAACGACGATGCGAACCGGGCACTCATGGGTTCGAACATGCAGAAGCAGGCGACGCCGTGCGTCATTCCGGAGGCTCCCATCGTCGCAACCGGCATCGAAGAGATGGCCGCCCGCGACACCGGCCGCCTTATCTATGCAAAAGAGTCTGGCGTCGTCGATTTCGCCGACGCGCGTCGCATTGTCGTCAAGGACAACGCCGGCAAGAAGCACGAATACGCTCTGATCCCGTTCTCTATGACGAATGAGTTTTCCGCGTTCTACCATCGCCCGGCGGTCTCCGTGGGGGCTAAGGTGAAGCGGGGTGATCTCCTCGCGGATACCAGCTCCTCGAAGGACGGCCAACTCGCTCTTGGGCAGAACGTCCGTGTCGCCTTCATGAGCTGGGCGGGCGCGAACTACGAGGACGCCATCATCATTTCCGAGCGCCTGGTCCGCGATTCGAAGTTCTCGACCGTCCATATCGAAGAGTTCGACGTCTCGGTCCGCGACACCAAGCTCGGGCCCGAAATAACGACCCCTGACATCCCGAACGTCTCTGAAGTGAAGCTCCGGAATCTCGATGAGGAAGGCATCGTCCGCATCGGCGCCGAAGTCAGGCCCGGCGACATCCTCGTGGGAAAAGTCACTCCGAAAGGCGAGACCCAATTGACCCCCGAAGAGCGGCTTCTCCGTTCCATTTTCGGCGACAAGGCGAAGGACGTGAAGGATACGTCCCTGCGCATGGAAGGCGGTAAGCGCGGGCGCGTGATAGGCGTGAAGGTCTTCTCGCGCGAGCGGGGCGATTCGCTGGAGTCCGGCACCATCAAGAAGATCTACGTGACGGTCGCACAGCTTCGGAACGTCTCGGTCGGCGACAAGCTCGCCGGGCGGCACGGTAACAAGGGCGTCATCTCACGGGTCCTCCCGGTCGAGGACATGCCTTACACCGAGGACGGCGAGCCGATAGACATCATCTTGACCCCCCTCGGCGTTCCATCGCGCATGAACCTAGGGCAAATACTCGAGATGCATTTGGGACTCGCGGCGCATGCCCTGGGCTACCAAGCCATATGCCCTCCGTTTGCGGGCGCGACCGAGGAGGAGATACGCAGTGAGCTCGTCTCGGCCGGATTCTCGAAGGAAGGCACGATGTTCCTCT
>CAYHKM010000052.1:0-4751 GCA_964357285.1 uncultured Candidatus Saccharibacteria bacterium | reverse complement strand
GTCTGGCTGTCCTGTGCGAGTCGTTGCGGGCCCACGAGGATTCGAACCCCGATCAGCGGTTTTGGAGACCGTTATTCTGCCATTGAACTATGGGCCCGAAAGCATAACTGCTTCGAGTACGAGTGTACCCTATTTCTTCGCCTCCTTGTACTTCACGCGCTTGCGGAGCGTAGGGTCGTACTTCATGAGCTCAAGCTTGACGCTAGCGAGTTTCTTCTTGTTCTTCCTAGTCCAGACCACATGCCCAGACTTCGAGGACTTAAGCCGTATGAGATTATCCTGCGACATGAACGAGAAGTATGCAGTATGACCCGTGATTAGTCAAAGTCCTACCGGTCATCGAGCATCACAGTTAATCTCGTTCCACACTCCGAACTGCTGGTTTCCCACGAGAGTCTTCATAATGATGTCGATAAGGAGCCATGCCGCAAGTACAAGGATAAGACCGATGAACACCTTTCCGAAGATGCCGTGCGCTTTCTTGATGTTCTCCTGCTTCGCCGAAGCGGAAAAATAGAGGACGCCGGCGTAGACGAACATGAGAGTCGCAATAATAACGGTGAACTCGACCGCGAATCCGAGACCGTTGTTGAAGAGGTGGACGAGGTCGCAGAAGTTGCAGGCAGCAGAATTTTGCCCAATGCCAGTGCACTGAGGAACGATGGGGCCATCGAGGTAGGCGGCGGAGGCGGAGAGGGGTGCGAGAAAAAAAACTACAGCCGCAAGGAGGCGGAACATGGAAAAAGTATACCATGCGTGCGGCTCCGGCCCCGCGCCGTGCGGTATAGTTATTGAGACAACATGGCCGACCGAAAAGACATGGCGACCCCGCCCGGGGACGGGAGTGGTTCGCAGGGAGATCAGAAGCCAAGCGAGGGCGCTCCGCCCCAGCCCGGTTCCCCGGCCGCAAAACCTCCGAAAAGAAAAGGGAACGACGACCCGGATTTCGATTACAGAATAACGATCGGGTATGCCATCGTAATCCTCTTCTTCGCAGTCCTCTGCGACATACTAAACATCATCCCATTCGTCGGGATTGTCACGAAAATTTTCATGTCAATCCTTTTCCTCGTGGCGGGGGTGAACCCTTTCAGACTCTGGCTGAAGCGCGGGGTTGCCGGCAGAAAACAAGCGCGAAAGCAGGCTGAAGAAGAACTTGAAAAACGGGTCGAGGAGCTCGAAGAAGGCGATTCATACGCCGCTGGATTCTGGAGAGTCGCAAACTTTCTCTTCGGAGGCGGAATCGTGGCATGGGTCATCATCTTGCTTTTTGATTCTGCCCCTTTTATCAGCGTTTTTTTCTGGACGACACTCAACGCGAGTCTTCTCATCATGCAGTCCAGGAGACTTGATCGTCATAAACAACGCGTCAGGCACATCGAAGCTCTTATGGGCGACGAAGAAAAAAAGGAAGGGACATGGCGGCAACGCGTAACCCGCATGGTTCGCAGGCTTGGCAGTGGGGGCAGAGGTACAGCTCAAAGAACCGATGGCGGTTCCGTGACACGCACCGCACGGTATCTCGGTCAGTGGAGTCAGATGACTCCGTCCCAACGTGCCGCACTCTTGAGACGCGGTTCCAGTTTTTCTTCTAGTACAGACGGCGGCATGCCTCGAACCTTCAAAAACGATGCCGAGCGACGGGCGTACCTAAAAGAATTGGAGGCGCGTAAGCGGAGAGGCGGCTTCGGTGGACAAGGTTTGGCAGGCGGGCGGCAGAGAGCTCAGGGAGTCGCGGCTGCCACAGCGGGTATGGCGACGGCAGCCGGACTCGCCCTCAAAGGCGAAGGCGAAACCGACCTCGAAATCGAAGAGCGGGAGAAGAGGCTTACAAAGACAGGAATCGACGGCATCGACGCGAGTGTGCTAGCTGGGAAGACCCTTGAAGAACTCGATGAAGAGGAGAAGAAACGCCTTGCGGCCGAAGCGGGGGTGGACGGCATCGTGCCGGACGACGGGCTTGAGGAGATGCTTGCAGACCTCGACACAGACGACCTCGAGCGAGAAGCGCTGCTTGAAGCGTATGACGAACACATCCGCACGGGAGGGACCATGCCTATCGACCAATACATCCGGACCATATCGCCGGAAGACCTCATCGCCCGGAAGCGGAGACTTTCCCAAGGCCTTGCGCCAGCGTACGGTGCTCAAAGCATCGATGGCGTCGTGGGAGCCCGGACATCAGTCGCCGCGGGCCTCGATGCGACCTTCGCAACGGCATCGCGGATCACGGAACCGAAAGGACTTGACGAGCGCGACTATATCCGCATCCAGAGGGACGTGCAGGCGTCCCTCACTCCCGGGGAGTGGGACGAAATCCTCAAAAGCCAATACCTCTCTCTCGATGCGAGGAACTCCCTGCGGCGGCTCCGAGGAGGACAGATGGGAGATACGCTCTCGGACGCGGTCGTTGACGAGCTCACGAGCGACGACATAAACCCGAGGATCACGCTCAAACTCAAATCGCTTCGAGGCGATTACCCCGCGACCGCCTTCAAGACCGAAACCCTCCGGTTGTTCTACCAGAACTCTTCTCTCGGGAGCGACGTGCGCCTCACCGCCGAAGACATGGCGAAGGGTATCCCGGGCGCTACATTGACTCCGGCCCAGCTCAATGCGATTGCGGACCGCCTGCCCGCGTCGACGGAGCCCGGACTCCGCAGTGAGCTCGCGCGTCTGCGAGGGGAACACGCCGTCGCGAACGCCCGCATCATCGATACCGCGCGGCGCGTCGGCGAGTGGCTCCAGACGTCCGACGCGCGGTTCGATGAACTTCTCCAGAAAGAAGTATCCGCATTCGAAGCAAAACGCAGAGAAAGCGTCATCGCGGCGAACAAGACGATACGGCAGGACGCTGGCGAATTAATCAAAGGCGCATTACGCCGCGTTCAAGAAGAAGCACACGTCGAATTTGATCGGCGTCTGGACACGATCTCCGCGGCCATCATTGCCCGCATCCAAGGAAAGACGTTCGCGTCGAAGCCGGAATTCCGGCAAGCCCTGAAGGATGCGTTCCGGGAGGAGGCGGGGAGGACGTAGATAGAGAAAGGACTGGGCGCGGGTGCTCAAAATCGGGAGCGGCATCTGCTCACTGCACAATTTCCATGCACGCTTCGGCATCTTCCGGAGCGAGGCTCGAACAAATCTTCTTACGGAGTGCATCGCTTTTCACGGCAATGAGCTCCCGCCCCACGGTCTCGAAGCACAAACGGCGGAGGGGATCCCCGTCCGAAAAAAGTCCGCAATATCGGATTCCCTTCGTTTCCTCCTTTCCAGGTTCTCCTCCGGCGACGAGGGCGTGGATGACGCCCCGCACGCACGAGCGGACCTCATCGGGATCAGCGAACCCTTCGCAGAGCAGCTTTACTTCTCCGGGCGATGGATCGGCCATGTCGTGCCGTATGTAATCGTCGATGTAATCGAAAATCACCTTGAGGCGCTCAGCGGGCAGTGATTCGATGAAGAGCGCTGCCGAAACGAAGTCGTATTTTTTATTCCGGACGTACCCTATCGTCACTTCGCCGTAGCAGGACCACTGGTAAGCGGATTTCTGCGGTCGGCATATTGAGGTCGGATCGGGGTCGTGGAACTCGAGTTCATAATCATGCCCGCTGTAGGCATTCGCGAGCGAATTAAAGACGCCGGAGGCACACTGAGCCTGGTCTGATTCCGGCACGAACGTTTCGCACTGCGAGAGCGCCGCCGCGACCATCCTCTCGTCATCGCCGAACAGAGAACCATCCAAGGAGTCGAAGGACGCGTGGCCCAGGCCATGGAAGCAGGCAGCCGCTGCGTTCAAAGCCGCGGACGGCGACGGGAACGCAGAGCTTGTCCGTATCATCTCGCAGTAGCGAGCGCCTTCTCCGAGATCCGTCGAGCCGTTCACAGCA
The DNA here is from genome assembly GCA_964357285.1 of uncultured Candidatus Saccharibacteria bacterium. Classification (GTDB taxonomy): domain Bacteria; phylum Patescibacteriota; class Minisyncoccia; order Phycocordibacterales; family Phycocordibacteraceae; genus Phycocordibacter. The sequence goes on along the minus strand of CAYHKM010000052.1, from coordinate 861 downwards.
AACATCTCCTCGATGAAGCCGTGGTAGAAGCCGTATGCGCAGTGGCTTGTCTCTGACCGCATGACCGGGGTATCCGTCTTCTCGAATTCGTCATATCCCGCCTTACCGAGAATATGCATGATGTCGTGGCAGTTTCCCTGGAAGGCGGAATCGCCTGCGTAGAGATTTGCGAAGCGGTCGAGAGCGGCTTCGAGACCTCGCTCACGCACGATGGTCGTGAAAAGTCCTGCCCAGCAATACGACTTCACGGTCGCCGTCGAGTTCGCAACGCATGTTGCGATGTCCTCTTTGGAGGCGCCGATCACGATGACGGAGCCACGGACCTCGCGCGCGAGGTGGTCGTGATAGGTCCAGGTCCCGGCGCGCTCGAAAACGAAGCTCCAGCGTTCTCCCGACATGAGCCCATGCTTCGAATCGAATTCCGGGTAGATCTGATGTGAGGGATGGAAATCGGACGCGGGCCAGAACGGCTCTCCCACGGCCGATGTGAATGTGACGGTGTCTCCGACACGAATGGTAACGGTTGCGGGTTTGAATACTTCGACCGTACGCGTGACGATAAAGGTCTGAGGCTCCCGTGGGATGAAGAAGATGCCGCCTAAGACGAAAACGACAAGGGCAAAAAGGATGAGGTTGCGGAAGAGAGTCGGAGAAGAGGACACGAGGATAGTATAGGGCGGAATGTAGAAAGGGCGGTTACCGCTCGCTTTAGCAATGTTCGGCTCGTGGCGGGAGGGATTCGGCTAAGCGCTCGGTCGTCGCCGTCGCTCCTCCCTCCGCCTAGCCACGCTCGCACCGTCCGGCGTGCTCGCCGGAAACTGCGGCGCGAGCTTTCGAATCCCACCCTTGCTCGCGCAATGA
>CAYHKM010000051.1:0-4907 GCA_964357285.1 uncultured Candidatus Saccharibacteria bacterium | reverse complement strand
GAAACGACCTCTATCACGAGATGTCCGAGTCCGGCGTCTTAGGCAAGACAGCGCTCGTCTTCGGGCAGATGAACGAAGTCCCGGGCGCGCGTGCCCGCGTGGCTCTCTCGGGGCTCACCATGGCCGAGCATTTCCGCGACGTCATGGGGAAGGACGTCCTCTTTTTCATGGATAACGTGTTCCGTTTCGTGCAAGCGGGCTCCGAGGTTTCGTCGCTCTTGGGCCGCGTGCCGTCGGCGGTGGGATATCAGCCGACCTTGGCGGAGGAGATGGGACAGTTGCAGGAACGCATCACCTCGACCACGAAGGGTTCGGTCACGTCGGTGCAGGCGATTTACGTCCCTGCGGACGACTTGACGGACCCCGCACCCGCAACCACCTTCTCGCACCTCGACTCGACCATTACGCTCTCCCGCCAGCTCGCTAGCTTAGGCATCTATCCCGCCATCGACCCCTTGGATTCCGGCTCGTCCGCTTTGGACCCCGACATCGTCGGCCGCGAGCACTATGACGTCGCGAAGAGCGTGAAGCTTATCCTTCAACGCTACAAGGACCTCCAAGGCATCATCGCCATCCTCGGCATCGAGGAGCTTTCAGAAGAAGACAAAAAGACCGTCTATCGTGCCCGGAAGGTCCAGCGTTTCCTCTCACAGCCGACTCACGTCGCGGAGGTCTTTACCGGCATCAAAGGCGAATATGTTCCCTTGGAAGAAACGGTCCGTGGTTTCAAGGAAATCATCGACGGGAAACACGACGGCAAGGATGAACAGGCCTTCTACATGAAGGGGGCTGTGAGTGAAGTCAAATGAACGTCACCATCGCCAAGGTCCATGAGAACCTCTTTGCGGGCGAAGCGCTTTCGCTTTCCGTTCCGACGACGGAAGGCGTCGTGACCATCCTCCCGAAACATGAACCGCTGGTCGCGAACCTCAAAGCGGGGAGTGTCGTCGTCCGCACAAAAGACGGAGAGAAGACCTTCAGCGTGACTGACGGAGTTCTCGAGGTGTCGGGGAACCAGGCGACAGTACTTCTGTAATCAACGGACGGGAGGCTCGCGCTTCTCCTCACCCCAATATTCTTTGCCTGGCTTCCGGTAGACGAGGATGGGCGTGAGTACGAGCGTGAGGATCATCGCGAAGGTGAGTCCGAACATGATGGTATAGGCCAAGGGACCCCAGAGAGCGGAAGCGGCCGCCAAGGGGATCATGCCGACGACCGTCGTCACGGTCGTGAGGACGATGGGGCGCAATCGACTCTCGGACGCGTCGATGATAACTTCTTCGAGCGAGGGAGACCGCGAAAGCTCGCTTTCATGGTTCCCGAGCGAAGAAGAAGCAAGCGCTCCGCTTACTTCCTCGAGCGTACGATTCTGCCCGCTTAAACGCGCGGCTTTCATGCGGACGATGATGGAATCTATGAGGATAATGGCGTGGTTGATGATGACGCCCGCGAGAGCGATGACCCCGAGGAGGGAGGGGAAGGAGAGCGGGAGGCCCGTAAGTGCCAGCCCTCCGAGGACCCCGATGAGAGAGAGGGGTACCAGCATGAGAAGGAGCCCCGCGTAGCGGAACGAATTGAACTCGAGGACGAGTATCGCGAGCATGAGGATCATCCCGGCAATGAGGGCGATGAACATGTCGCGGAACGATTGGTCCACGTCCTCCGTTTCGCCACCGACTTTCATCGCGATTCCGGCGGGCAGCTCTTCGTCCGCCATCGCATCCGTGAACGCTTTTGAAACCTCTCCTGCGGTCACGCCTTCCCTCACGTATGAGGAAATCGTTCCGACGTTCTTCTGGTTTTCGCGGCTTACGACCGCATTCGAGCTCTGGACCGACGCGGTCAGAAGCGAACCGAGGAGGACGCTTCCGCGCGGCGTCTGTATGGAAAGATTTGTGAGCGAATCCGCGGTCCCCTCGGCCGTTTCAGAGACGTCGCGCCACGCAGGATTCAGGTTCGCGGTCACGAAGACATCGATGTCCGTCTCGTCCTCCACGATGGTGGTCGCGACGGAACCGGATACGGCGGTCCGGAGGACGGACGCGACCTCAAGGGGAGTGAGTCCCACGGCGGCCGTTTTTGCACGGTCTATCGAGAGCGCGAACTTGAGGCCGTCGTCCTTGTTCGATGTCGTGATCTCGGTCGCCCCCTCTATGTCGGAGAGGACCCGCTCGCCGATGTCGACGGAGCGGTCGAGGTCGTCCAGGTTTTCGCCCGAAAAAGTTATGAGGATGGGAGCCCCGGACGGTGGCCCATTCTGCGGCTCGAACACGCGAACCTTGAACGTCCGGAAGGCAGAGGCCTTCTCCCGGAGCTCTTCGACGATATCCGCGGAAGTCGCTTCGCGGTCCTCTTTCGGAACGAGGTTTATCGAAATGTTCGCGAGTTTTGCTCCTCCCGTTGAACCACCTATGGTTCCGCCGCCGAACGCAGATGAGGCGCCGACCGTTGTCGTGAACGATTCGATGCGATGGTCTTCGTAGAGGATCTCTTCGACCGCGCGTGCGGCAAGGTCGGTTTGTAAAAGCGGCGTGCCCTGTTTCTCTTCTATCTCGACATAGAGAAGCTCGACGTCATCCCCGGGGAAGAAGATGACCTTTACGACGCCGAGCATAGGAAGTGCGAGCGCAACGACGAATGCCGCGGCTATCCCTCGCAGGAACCACCGCTGGAAGACGCGGTCTTTGAGAACTTTGGCAAGCCACATGCGGTACCACTCGTGGACGCGCTCGTTCATCCGCTCCTGCCACGCTTCGAAGCCGCTCATGCTTCGCTTCGAGGCGACGACGGCAATGAGGGGGAGGAGACCGAGGGCAACGAAGACGGAGGCGATGAGGACGAAAATGATAGTGAAGGGGATAGAAGCGATGAATTGGCCAGTGACCCCAGATATGAAAAAGAGCGGTACGAATACAGCGACCGTCGTCATCGTTCCGGCTATGAGGGGCCACGAATATTCACGGATGGTCTCGCGCGCGGCCATGACCGCGTCGCCGAAGCGACGGTAGCGTGTGTGGATGGCTTCGACGACGACGATGCCGGAATCGACAAGAATACCGATCGCGAGGATGAGCGCGAAGAGGGATACGAAGTTCACGGTATTGCCGGAGGCGGCAAGCCCAATGAAGGCGATGACGAACGAGAGCGGTATGGCAAGCCCGGCGATGAGGGATTCGCGCCAGCCCAAGGCGGCAAAGAGGCACAGCATCACGAGGACCGTGGTCTCCAAGCCCACGCGGGTCAATTCCGAAAGACTCGTTTTTACTTCCTCTCCCGCACTGTAGACGGTGAACGGGGTGGTCCCGGCAAGAACGTTCTCTGAGAGTTCGGCAAGTCGTTTCTCGACCGCGTCCGTTGTCGTGATGATGTTCGCTCCTGCTTTTTTATAGACGTAGAGCGTGATAGCCGGTTCTGCAGGCTCCCCATCCAAAGAGACCCGCGAGATGGTCGTCGCGCGCTCGATGCCGTTCACGATTGTGGCAACGTCACGGAGGTATACCGTCCTCCCGCCCGTCTGCCCCACGGCAATGCCCGCAAGGTCTTCCGGATCGGCAAGGTCCCCATCGAACGCGACTGCGTATTCGATGCGGTCTACCGTAAGCGCCCCGACGGGAACCGATGCGTTCGAAGCGGCGATAGCGCCGATAACGCCTCCGAACGTGAGACCGAAGGACGAGAGGGCCTCGCGCTCGATAACCACGCTTGCTTCACGAGCGCGCGTTCCCGAAGTGTCGACGCGTGCGACACCGGGGATGAGTTCCACGACCTCTTTTGCGTCATCCGCAAGGCGCGTGAATTCCGCGGGCGGGATGCCTCCGGATAAAGAAATTATCAGGACTGGCTGATCCGCAAAATTCACGCGAGAAACCGCGGGCTCATCCGCGTCGCGCGGAAGCTCCGGTTTTGCACGATCGACGGCGTCCTTGACGTCTTGGATGGATTTATCAATGTTCGCCGATGCTTCGAACTCGGCAACGACTATGGAAATGCCTTCACGTGACGTTGACGAAACCGTATCGATGTTCGACACGGTGGCGACCTCTTTTTCTATCTTTTTCGAGATGAGCGTAGCAACGTCTTCGGCGGAACCGCCTCGGAGCGGAGTCGCGACTATGGCGATGGGGACCTGGACCTCGGGGGCGGACTCCTTCGGGATGGCGATGACCGAGGCGAGGCCTCCCGCGACCAAGGCGCCAATGAGAAGGAACGTGAACTGGCGACGGTGTACGAAAAAGTTCCAGAACCCGTGCATGCTAGTCCTTCACGATGATCTCCTGTCCTTCTTTGATGCCGCGTGCGTCCTCAATAATGCGCATGTCGGCGGTCGCGCCCGCAACGATCTCGACTTTCGTGCCACGAAGCGCTCCGAGCGAGACCGGATGCGGAACCGCCTTGCCGTCGTCAACAGTAAAAATCTGCGGCGACTCCGGCGTTATCTTCAATGCAGACAAGGGGACGAAGAGCGCGTCGGTGCCTTTCTTCACGGCGCGTTCGATGGTAATGGTCACGGATTGCCCGGACACAAGCCCAGCCGCATCCGGGATGCCGATCCGGATCTCCGCCTTTTTTGTCACGGGATCCAAGGCCTGCGCGGCGCGGGTGATGGTGCCCATGACACCTGCGCCGAGCGGGGGCGTGGCTCCGGGGACGAGGTGCGGGAGGGGCGCGCCCGATAAATATTTTGCCGCCACGGAGCCCCCCGGTGGCGGGTGCGGTCTGGAGGATTGCGTGGGGGCCCGGGGGGGGGGCCGGGGGGCGGAGGGGGGGGGCCGCCCGGCCCCCCGGCCGGGGGGGGGGGGGGGCGGGGCGCCCGCCGGCGGTCCATGCAAGCTTGCACTCCTCATCGGTCCCGAGGGCGGCTTCACGCCGGAAGAGCGGCGCATGCTGCGCGCGATGGCGTTCGTCAT
>CAYHKM010000050.1:0-4909 GCA_964357285.1 uncultured Candidatus Saccharibacteria bacterium | reverse complement strand
CGATGTCCTCGCCGATGGCGCATTTATTCAGGGCGTCGTCCGCGCCCGGGTCGAAGAAGGCGCTCTGGAGGATGGCGGCGGGGAAGACTATCTCATTCAGTGTTGGCGTGTAGTAGGCGTTCACGGTCTGCGGGGTCATGAACCACTCGTGCCGCTTCACCTTCCTGCCCACCTTCCGCATGGCTCTCTTGTGCTCGCGAAGCTCGACGCGAAGCACGTTCCCGAAATAGTCGTCCGCTTTGAAAACAAGCCCGCGGTACGAGCGCCATCGGGAGGGGTATCCGATCTTCCGGTTCATAGCGTGGAGTTTCGCGAGCGCCCTCCGTTTCGTCGAGGGGCTCATCCAATCGAGTGCGCGGATGCGCTTCTCATATGCGATGAAAAGCTCGTTCACAAGGTCGTTCATCTCGCGCTTCGCCGCCGGGGTGAAATATCGCTTTACGTAGAGCTTACCGACGGCTTCGCCGAGGCACGAGTTCACTGCTCCAAGAACACGGCGCCACAGCGGTTTCAACTTCTTCGAGCCGGAGAGAATGCGACCGTAGAACGCAAAATTCTCGTCCACAAACGCCTGTGAGAGGATAGACGCGCTGCCGTTCGCAATGTGCCACGCGAGGTACACCTTCCAATCGGTGAGGGGGAGGTCGCGGACCATCCTTCCGACCGCCTTCACGAACTCCGGTTGTGACACGATGAGCGCGCGCGGCTCCTTGAGCCCTATCGCCCGAAAATAGCTTGTCCAGCGGATGGCGGGAGCAAGGGCGCGGAGTTCGCGCGGGGTCTTCTTATTGTAGATTTTGTGCGGGTCCCGAAGAGAGACTTTATCCATCGACGCCGTCGCGAGGGCGGTCTCCACGCGCATGACGACCCCGGCGCGCCGCTCGGCCTCCCTCGACGCGAATCCGAGAAGCCGCATCACGCGGACGATGTGCTTCGCATACGCTGTGCGCACGCGCTTCTCCTCGGCGCCTGACTTGAGATAGTAATCGCGCTCGGGCATCCCGAGTCCCGATTGCCCGAAGTAGAGAACATAACGGGAACTCTCCCGGAGGTCCTGATCGACTGCGGAGAAGAACGGCACGTCAACGCCGAGCCTGTGGAGTTGGCCCAACAAGTCCGCGAGCTCGTCCCGGTGCCGCAGGGCCTCGACGCGCTCAAAAAGAGGGGCGAGAGGCCTCGCGCCGAGCGCGTTCCTCCGCTTCATGTCCGTGCCCGAGCGGAAAAGCCGGGCGATAAGGCGCTCTTCAGGGGAGTTGGCCCGTTTCGCGGCGACGTCCCGCACGAGCGCGTGAACCTCGCGGTCGGTTTCGTGTCGGAGGACGATGAACGAGCCCCAGCGCGATTCAGAGGCCGGGATGGGATTCCGCTTAAGCCACGAACCGTTCACGAACCGGAAGAAGTCATCTTGAGGCCGGACGCTCAAGTCCAAGGAGCTGACGTCAAACCCCCAGCCCCGCTTTTTCATCGGGACAGTGTACCCTTTACCACTTTTTATTCAAAAAAGCGGTACCGGCTGTGCCGTGGCCTCAAAAATCATCAAAAATGATACGATATCCGGGATGAACGTATCGGAAGTACGCAGGAAATACCTCGATTTCTTCCGCGCGCGCGAGCACGCCGTCGTGCCGTCCGCGCGCCTCGTTCCGGAGAACGACCCGACGACCCTGTTCACCAGCTCCGGCATGCAGCCCCTCCTGCCGTACCTCCTCGGCTCTCCGCACCCGCAGGGCACTCGCATCGCAAACTCGCAGAAATCATTCCGCTCCCAGGATATCGAGGAGATAGGCAACAACCGCCACACCACCTTCTTCGAGATGCTCGGCAACTGGTCGTTCGGCGATTATTTCAAGAAAGAACAGATCCCGTGGTTCTACGAATTCCTCACCGAGGAGCTCGACCTTCCCGCCCCCCGGCTCTCCGTCACGTGCTTTTCGGGCGACGAGCAGAACGGTATCCCGCGCGACCTTGAGTCCGCGGAGATTTGGCGTGGGCTCGGCATCCCGGACGAGCGTATCCGTTTTTACGGAGCCGAAAAGAACTGGTGGAGCCGTGCCGGAGTTCCTGCCAAGATGCCTCCGGGAGAGCCGGGCGGGCCGGATTCCGAAGTCTTCTACGACTTCGGTACCCCGCATGACCCCGCGTTCGGGGAAACGTGCCACCCGAACTGCGATTGCGGCCGCTTCATGGAGATAGGGAACTCGGTCTTCATGGAATACGTGAAGACAGATACCGGTTTCTCAAAACTTCCTAAAGCGAATGTGGATTTTGGCGGTGGCCTTGAGCGGCTCGCCGCGGCGACGCGCGGGGACAGCGACGTTTTCCTCATCGACACCATCCGGCCCATCGTGGTTGAGCTCGCGGCCCGAAGCGGCAAGAACTATAACGACCCCGCGTTCCAAAAGTCGTTCCGCATCGTCGCGGACCACGCTCGCGCGGCGACCTTCATGCTCGCGGACGGGGTCATGCCGTCGAACACGGACCAGGGGTACGTTCTCCGACGGCTCCTCCGGCGCGCCATCCGCCACCTCGACAAGCTCGGGGTCGGCGAAGGGATGTTCCCGCGGATAGCGGAGCTGGTCGCGGAAAGCTACGGAGAGCATTACACGGAGCTCGCGGCGATGCGCCTTACCACGAACGACGCCATGCGGGACGAGGAGGTTCGTTTCAGGAAGACCCTGACTGCGGGCCTGCGCGAATTTGAAAAGAAATATAAAGTCAGCATCGGTAACAATCTGGTTTCCGAAGGACTCCAACCGAGTGCAGTGTTCGAACTTGTGACGACGTTCGGCTTTCCTTTCGAACTGGTAAAAGAGGTTGCGGGGGATCGTGGCCTGTATGTGGATGATGCGGCGTTTCAAGAGCTAATGCAGAAGCATAAAGACCTTTCTCGAGCCGGAGCCGCTCAGAAATTCGCCGGAGGGCTTGCGGACCATTCCGAGCAGACCGTCAAGTATCACACCGCACACCACCTTCTCCTCCGGGCGCTTCGCGAAGTCTTGGGTCCGGAGGTGCATCAGCGAGGCTCGAACATCACCTCGGAGCGGCTCCGCATAGACTTCTCCGCTCCGCACAAGATGACGAAGGAAGAGCTTGCGCGCGTGGAGGAACTGGTAAATGAAAAAATCGCGGAAGCGCTCCCCGTAGTCCGGAGCGACATACCCCGCTCGGAAGCCGAGCGCTTGGGAGCCGAGCACGAATTCGGCGTGAAATATCCCGAGATGGTCTCGGTATATTCGATTGGTCCCGCGGGCGCGACCCGGGAGGACCCGAAGTTCGCCGAGGCGTTCTCGCTTGAATTCTGCGGTGGCCCTCACGTCGCGAACACCGCGGACATTGGAGAGCCGGGAAAACGTTTCAAGATATTGAAAGAAGAGGCGGTCGCCGCCGGCATCCGTCGTATCAAGGCGATGGTCGCGTAAAACAGGCCGCTCGTCTATCCCCGAGGCAAGCCTCGGGGCATTTCGCGAGCGGCCACCGGGGTGTTTTTCTGGATAATGATGCGGCCTCCGCCGCTCTTTTTTCATGGCGCCATTCATCCCCGCGCCAAGGCGCGCGGCATTCCGGCGTCCGCCAGTAAAGCGTTCCGAGAGTGCGTTAGAATGAACGCGTGGATCCTGAACGTGAACTCATCGTCGACATCGGGAGCGCCTCAATAGGCGCCTGTCTAGCCGAGACGCACCGGAAGGGGAAACCGACCCTCGTCAAGGTCATCAGGGTTCCCGTGAAACCCGCGGCAAAGGAAGCCCCCGCTGACCTCAAGAGTCGCGTCGAAGAGACCCTGAAAGCCCTCTTCGCCGAATTTCACAAGGCCGCTAAGCCCAAACGGATCCGCATCGTGCTTGCATCGCCTTGGTACGAAAGCCACGTCCATTCCATCGTCTCGAAGTCGGAGCGGCCGATCCATATATCTCACGGGACCATCGCGCGCGCCGTCCGAAGCCCCCGCGAGAAGACCCCGGCAACGGCGGGTCAAGGGAAGGAGAAGCTGGAATCGGTGGTGACCCAAATTTACGTGAACGGCTATCAGACGACACTCGCGCGCGCCGTCGACGGGACGACCATGCAAGTCGAGCTCTACGAAAGCACCGCGGACCAGAGCCTCACGCATGCCATACGCGAGATAGCCCGCGGCGTGCTGCCGGGCGCGAAGCTCACGTTCCACTCATTCCCGCTCGTGACCTTTTCCGTGCTGCGGGCCCTTCGGGACGAGGAGGCATTCACGTTCATCGATATCGGCGGGGAAGTGACGGACCTCGCGATCGTCCACGCGGACGGACTCCGCTTCCTCGCGTCGTTCCCGCGCGGGACCCGCGCCCTCACGGAGGATGTCGGCAAGCCCGGCGAGGCGAGAGAGACGGGCGCTCCGACCAGACTCTCGCTCTATGCCCGCGGCGAGCTTTCCGTCGAGGAGGCGAGCGCCCTGAAGCCCGCTTTCGATAAGGCTGCGGCTTCTTGGAACGCTGAACTTCACAAAGCGTTCGACGTCGCGGTCTCTGAAACTCCCATCCCGCGCGCGACGTTCATTACGGCGGACCAGGAGGAGCTTCAGTGGTTCCAGAAGGTTCTCGAGAGCGCGCAGGGCGAGTTCCCGACACGCATCATTCCCGTAACGCCCGCCTTCTTCCAGTCCGCAATTGAGCTTGGCGAGGATGCAACCTACGATGCGTTCCTCTCGCTCGAAGCCATTTTTTTCCACATAGAAAAGAAAGAGTTGCTCGAGGTTTCTTAGCGTTGCCGGTGGTATACTGAAAAGATACATGGAACCACGCCGTAGCATCCAGGACATAATCCCTCCAGCGCGTTCGCGGCCCATACGCACGTCCCCTCCTGATTCTGGTGCTCCGCTCCCTCCAGTAACCCCTCCCGTAAGTCCTTTCCCCGGGCGCGCGAATCCCGGCCGTTGGGGGAC
>CAYHKM010000049.1:0-5080 GCA_964357285.1 uncultured Candidatus Saccharibacteria bacterium | reverse complement strand
GTCGATGAATATGCGCGTGTACGGTGTGTCTCTTTCTGCTTACGCGATCGAGGCGCGGGTCGGCATCGCGTTGAGCATGAAGGATGTGGTCACGAACGCGATGAGGACGGCCGCCTTGATGCCGACATCGCTACGCGAAAGGTAGAGCGAAAAAAGGACGAGAGATATCGCGGTCCCGAGAAGGATCTCCCCGACCCCGAAGAGCGGAATAAGCAGGATGCCCGTCGCGATGGCGCCCGCGATCGAGCCCACGGTCCCGACTGCGTTCAAGGTGCCCACGACCCGGGCGGAGCGGTCGAGACCCGTGATGAGGTTTTTCGCGACAAGGGGCGATATGGCTGCGAGCGCCGCAACGGTCGGCGCGAAGATGATACCGCCTATAAAGAGCGCCTCAAGGGTCCTCGCGAAGTCCACGGACAGGAACGTGGTCGGGACGAGGTCGCGCATTCCCCAGGCGGTAAGAGCGGAGACGCCGGCCGCGAAGAAGAAGAAGGAGATAATGGCGCGCGTCGCGATCCGGTCCGCGAGGCGGCCCCCGAAGTGGTAGCCGACCGCCATGCTGCCGAGGATGACGGCAATGAGGCCTGCCCACACTTCAACGGAAGTTCCGATGTACGGCGCTAAGAGGCGGCCTCCGGATATCTCGAAAACAAGTATCACCGCGTTCGACAGGAACGAAGCGAGATACAGGTCGCGCGTGGCAATCATGTTCTGCGGCGTCCCGCACGCGTCCGGAGGCCCTGGTGTATCATGGGGTGATTCTAGCATCCATGGAAGCGCTTCTTATCGGCATCGCGGTCCTCGCCGTCCTCGTGAACGTCGTCGTGCTTTTCGCAGTCCTTACCCGGAAGTCCGAAAAAACGGGAGGGGAAGGGCTTTCGCTCATCCAGCAGCAACTCGGGGAGCTTACCCGGACCCTCGATGCGAGGGTCGCGGAATCCTCGCGGGAAGTCAATGAAGCGGTCCGCTCGCAATTTTCAGAATCTGCGCGGCTTATTAAGGACGTGACACAAGGGCTCACCAAACTCGACGAAACGAACCGGCAGGTCGTCTCGTTCGCGGATCAACTGCAGCATCTCCAGAACATCCTCCAAAATCCAAAACAGCGCGGTGTTCTCGGTGAATATTTCCTTGAATCGGTGCTTCAGGATGTGCTCCCGGAGGGCGCATACGAGAGACAGTACGCGTTCGGCAATGGCGAGATCGTGGACGCGGTCGTTAAGATCAATAAGCAGTTCGTCCCTATCGACGCGAAATTCTCGCTTGAAAATTACAACCGCATGGCCCAACAGACGGATAGCACGGAACGGCAAAGACTCGAGAAGCTTTTCGTGAACGATCTGAAGATGCGGATAAAAGAGACCTCGAAATACATCAGACCCGAAGAAGGGACTACGGAATTCGCCTTCATGTTCATCCCGTCTGAAGGCATCTACTATGACCTCTTGAGCAATAAGGTCGGGGCCGATCAGGAAAGCAACCTCCTGCAGAGAGCGTATACCGAATACAAGGTCATCATCGTTTCTCCGACCACGTTCCTCGCGTATCTCCAGACTGTCATTCAGGGTTTGCGGTCATTGAAGATAGAAGAGCAGGCAAAAGACATACAGAAGCGGGTCGGCGAGCTTGGGAAACACCTCGGCTCGTATGACGATTACATGAAAAAGCTCGGGAGCACGCTCCAGACCACCGTGAACCACTACACAGCGGCCTACAAGGAGTTCGGAAAGATCGACAAAGATATCCTTCGCATAAGCGGCGAGTCCGCCGGCGTGACACCGATGGCGCTCCAAGGCCCGGAGCGCGACTAGTTACCAACGGAACCGTTTTGGAGTATGATTCACGTCTCGTCTTTCCAAAAACCCTGAATATGTGCGGCATTTTCGCGTATACCGGCGGTAGAAACGCCAAACCAATCCTCCTCGAGGGACTTTCGACCTTGGAGTACCGCGGGTACGATTCCGCAGGGCTTTATCTTTCGGACCAAGGGGTCACGAGGACGCCGGGGGCTGTGACCGAACTCAAGGCGAAGGCGACCGGGGAATCGGAAGCGAAAAGCGGCCTCGCGCACCTTCGCTGGGCGACCCACGGGGAACCCACGGAAGCGAATGCGCACCCGCACGCGGACTGCGACGGGGAAGTTTACATCGCCCACAACGGCATCATCGAGAATTTCAAAGAACTCAAGGAAGGCCTCGTCGCGCGCGGGCATTCGTTCAAATCGACGACCGATACTGAGGTCCTCGCGCACATGATCGAGGAGGAACTCAAGAACGGGAAGTCGTTCGAAGAGGGGGTCGTCGACTCTCTGAAAAAGGTCCGCGGCACCTACGGGCTCCTCATCTCGTACGCGGGAGAGCCGGAAACCATCATTACGGCGCGCATGGGCTCGCCTATCGTCCTCGGCATCGGGAAGGGGGAGCGCTTCATCGCCTCCGACGCGACGCCCATCGTGAAGCACACGAAGAAGATGGTGTTTCTCGAGGACGGGGATATCGCCATCGTGAAGCCCGATTCACATCGCGTGAGAACCCTCAAGGAATCGCACGTCGACCGCGAAGAAGAAGAGATCTCATGGGACGTCGGCGAGGCGTCGCGTGAGGGGTATCCGCACTTCATGCTGAAAGAGATATTCGAGGCACCCGAGGTCCTCAAAAACGCCATCCGGGGGCGCCTCATCCCGGAGGAGGGCCGGGCGAAGTTGGGCGGCCTCGAGACCGTTGCGAACAAGCTCGGGAAGATAGACCGCCTCATCATTACCGCCTGCGGCACCGCCTACTATGCCGGCCTCATAGGCGAGTATCTCATCGAGGACCTCGCCGGGATCCCGGTCGAAGTGGATGTCGCGTCCGAGTTCAGGTACCGGAAGCCCATCATCGGGAAAAAGACCGCGGTCCTCGCGGTGTCCCAATCCGGCGAGACCCTGGACACTCTGGAGGCAATCCGCGAGGGGAAGCGGCGCGGAGCGCTCGTCCTCGGGGTCGTAAACACCGTCGGCTCCACCATCGCGCGCGCGACCGACGCCGGAGTTTACAATCACGCGGGCCCCGAGATCGGCGTCGCCTCGACCAAAGCGTTTCTTTCCCAGGTCGCGGTCCTCGCTTTGGTCGCGATTTTCCTCGGGCGGCAACGCTCCTCCCTCTCGGAGGAGGACGGGGCGCGACTTGCGAACGCACTTGCAAAACTTCCCGAACTTTCGAAGGAAGTGCTCGCGAAATCAGAGGCGATCAAAGCAGTCGCGGCGAAGTACGCGAACGCGCGTGATTTCCTTTTCATCGGCAGGCGTATGAGCTACCCGGTCGCGCTCGAAGGGGCCCTGAAGCTCAAGGAGACTAGCTACGTGCACGCGGAAGGATGCGCGGCGGGGGAGATGAAGCACGGCCCCTTGGCGATGATCGACGAGAAATTCCCGACGGTAGCGGTCATTCCGAAGGATTCGGTCTACGAGAAGACGCTCTCGAACATGATAGAGATAAAGACCCGGAAGGGCCCGGTCATCGCCATCGCGACCGAAGGCGACGACCGGGTCGCCGAGATTGCAGACGACGTCATTTACGTGCCGAAAACGGAAGAGCACCTCTCGCCGATACTCACCGCGATAGCGCTTCAGCTGTTCGCGTACCACTTCGCGGCGGGGAAGGGATTGAACGTCGACCGCCCACGGAATCTCGCGAAATCGGTAACCGTGGAGTGAGCGATGTCAGTAAGCTTGATTTCAAGCTTACTGTAGAGTAGAATCTTCAAATCCCATGAACATCGCAGTCATCGCAACGGGCGGCAAGCAGTACCTCGTGAAAGAGGGGTCCGTGATCACGGTCGAGAAGCTCAATGGAGCAAAAGAAGGGGATTCTGTCACGTTTGACACCGTCCTCTTGACCGACGATGGAAGCACGACCGCGGTCGGGACGCCCGCCATCGCAGGTGCGAAGATCTCCGCGAAGGTCCTTGAGATCGGAAAGGCCAAAAAGGTCGTTGTCGTGAAATACAAAGCGAAGAGCCGCTACTACAAAAAGCGCGGCCACCGCCAGCCGTACACGAAAGTCAAAATAGAGAATATCTGAACCGCGCCTCCTAGGACGCTTCGCGTCCGAACGAGCACAAACACTACGATATATCGTAGTGTTTGTGTTTTAGTCAACCACGGTTTTTCAATGCGTTCCGGAGGGTTTCTCGGTCGGCGTACTCGATCTCGGCACCTATCGAAAGGCCGCGACCGAGGAGCGTGAGCTTCATCCCGGGGTGTGTGGCTTTGAGTTCTCGCATGAGCTCCCCTGCGGTGTAATCGCCTTCGGGGGTTGCCGAGAGAGCGAAGACGACCTCGGCAGGCTTCAGCTTGCCGATGCGGTTCATGAGTTCTTTCGTCCGCGTCCCGTTCCCGTTCTTCCTCTGTCGCGCCATGGAAATGAGGCCGCCAAGGACGAAGTACCGTCCCGCGTACGCTTCCGACGCCTCGACGCCTTCGACGTCGACATCTTTTTCGACGACCATAAGGGCCGTATCGTCCCGACCGCGATCAGTGCAGAGCGCGCAAATACCTGAACCGTCCGCGAAGCGATAGCATTCCCTGCACTGCGAGACGGATTTCCGGATTTTCGAGAGGGATGACGCAAGCTCCTCACGGTAGCTTTGATCGCGCCCCAAGAGGAACTGCACGATGCGACGCGCCTGGCGAGGACCAACGCCTGGAAATTCCGCGATGAGGTTCGTAAGCTCGTGTATTGCGCGCATGTTAGGTTTTCTTAGCGAGTTCCTTGAGCTTAGAAAACATTACATCCCGCACCATAATCTAAAAAAGATTTTCATGAGATAAGCACGAAAGGAGTGAGTCGCATACAATTATACCGTGAGTCATGGTTGTGGCTGATTGTGGTGCAGGGTTCAAAAAATCTAACTCGCCTCGCGAGTAAAACGAGCCCCCGTCCATCCCCGCAGCAGAGCTGGCGGGGGCCATTGGCGGGGGGCTACCGTGGCGTTTTTCTGGGTAGGGTGCGCCCCCCCCGCGGCCAACATTAAAGGGCCCCATCAAAACCCCCCCCCAGGCGCGGGGCCCGAGAGCCGGCCCCCCGAAAAAAATTTATAA
>CAYHKM010000048.1:0-5215 GCA_964357285.1 uncultured Candidatus Saccharibacteria bacterium | reverse complement strand
GAGGACCGAGATATCCCCGGGTATCGAGAAGCCGTGATGAAAGACGGCCTCAATGCCGGAGCGTGCGACGTCGGCCTCGTCGAAGACATGTATCTCCGCGCGCCCATTGAAATGCTCGTAGAGAGCCCTCCCTTCGAGGCCGAATCCCGCGATGCCGATCTTTGGTGTCGTATTCATGGTGCCGCGTAGTCGGACGGGATGAGATGCTCGCCGCGCTCGTCAAGAAGGCCGAGGTGCTTCTTCCCGTCCTGCCACGGTAGCTTCGCGAGAACGGGGGGAAGCGGGATGCCGCGTTTCGCGTGTTCCTCCTCCGCAAGATAGAGCGCGAGGAGGTTCTCCTCGAAGGTGCCAACGCATTCGAACGGTTTCGCTTTGTGCATGCCGATGAGTTCCTCGAACAACGGGATAAGTGACGCGTCTTCAAATAGATTCTTCTTGAATATGCCGAACACGGTCTCGGGCGGGAGGAACGCGGAGAGCGCGAGGTACATGAAGGCGCACTTCGCGCAGACGCCACACCAAGCGCTAGTCGCGAGGCCCTTGTTGCAGGAGATGAAGTGCGAGAAATATTTCGGATGTTTCGCGAACTCGCGCACGACCTGAAGCTCATAGAGCGGCCGGAGGATCGAGAAGAGCCGCAGCCCGGGGTCTACAAAACGCACGACGTACTCACGCATCATCCGCTCGAACTCGAGACTTTTCGAATACTGATGGTTTATGCTTTCACCGAGGTATTCGACGTTGCCGACGCTCGCGCTTCGCTCGAGCGAGAGAACGATGTCCGCGTAGCCGTGCGCTTTCGCGGCGACAACCGCCGCGGCCATATAAACCGCGCTGATGGGCACGTGCCCGGTCGGCGCCCCTTTCGCCACGAGCTCCTTTATCTTCGCGAGGTTCTTCTCTCGGTCTCCACCCACCGTAACCGCGCTCGTCTGTCCCGAGACTTCACGGAGGCGGGCGCTAAAAGGCCGCGGATTGAGCTCGAACCACGAGAACGGTTTTCCTCCTGCCGTGAGAAGTTCGCCGGTTACGAGCGAATCCTTGCCGCCACCGAACGGAACCAGCGCGCGCGCGATAAGTTTGCTTGGAATGGCCGGCATCTCCGGAGCGCTCACATCGCTCGTGACCCGGAACAAGTCCCGGAAATCGATGTCGTTTACGTAAAAGAATTCTCCAAGTCCCTTGATATAGAGGTTCTGCCAGAACGCGACCTGCTGAGGAGTAAGTCGCCCCGCCCGCACGATGATCTCGGGAGCGAGGATTCCCTTCCAGTACGACGGGAGCGCCGCGAGACCAAGGGCGAGAAGGGCCGGCGCAAAGTCGCGCTTCTTGAGCACGCTTCCGGACCCGAAGATAAATTCGCTCTCGAAGGCATGCCCCGCGTCGGTCGAATAGGTGAAAACGACCCGCCCAGTCGCGGGCTCGACCCTGAATGAATCGAAGTAAAAGGCCTTAGCAAGCGGCTTCCACGCCTTCATTCAGCTATTGTACAACCGCGGCGTTTCCGACTCTAATCCTCAAAAACCCGCTCAAGGTGAGCGGGGACGCGGACCAATACTTCGTACGGAATGGTGCCGATCGCCTGCGCGATGCGCTCCGTCGAGTTCGCATCATTTTTCTCGGCGCTCATGATGACGACCGTATCGCCCACTGCGGCGGACGGGATGTGGGTCACATCGCACGATGAGATGTTCATGCTCACACGGCCGAGGACGAGAGCTTCGTGGCCTTGGACGAGGTAAGCCCCCTTCCCGGAGAGTCGCCGGTCGACACCTTCGAAGTAACCGATGGGTACGGTCGCGACGCGTGTCTCCCGCGTCGCCGTGAAGATGCCGTTGTAGCCGACGCGCTCTCCAGACTCTATCGTGCGAAGCTCGGTTATGACCGACTCGAGAGAAAGCGCGGGCGAGAGAGGTGTTGCGAGGTTCCCCGGGTTCACACCGTAGAGCGCGATGCCGGTCCTGCCCGCGTTCGCGTCTATAGCGCCAGCGTGGGCGAACCCTGCCGAGTTCGCGAGGTGATACCACGTGACCCCGGGGCATCCGCCTCGGCATCGCGCGACAAGGAGGTTCCATCGCTCTATCTGCGTCTTGGTGAGGGGCGAGTCCGGTGTTTCCGCATCCGCAAGATGCGAGAGAACGCCTTCGATCGAAAGCGCGTCCGTGCCGCGCATGAACGCGAGCGCCGCATCAAGCTCGTCCAGCATGATGCCCTGCCGATGCATGCCGGTATCGAACTTGACGTGGAGACGCGCGCGGACGCGCATTTTCCGGAGTTCCTGTAACTGCCGGAGCGAGGCCACCGTGAAGACAAGGCCAGGGAGCTGATTTTCAACTATCGTGCGAAACGGCGTGTGCCCGAGGATGAGGAGGTCGCGCATAACGCCTGCCGCGCGCAACATCTCCGCTTCGAAATAGGAATCGAGCCCGAAGAACGGCACACCCTCCTCGCGCTCGAGCGCCTTCGCGACCGGGACGAGCCCGTGGCCGTAGGCGTTCGATTTGAGGACGGGGATGACACTCCACGCGGGCGCGAGCGAGGCCATCGCACGCAGGTTCGCGACGAGCCGGGAAGGACGCACTCGGACGCGGACTGCCGGTTTTGCGGGGTGCGGCGTCATCGTCCGAGTATCCGGTACCGGAGAAGGAGCGTCCCTCGCGCATTCAGTTTCCGGATGGAGACGAGTTCGAGTTTTCTCGTCTTCCTTCCGTTCGTGAACATCGGGATGCCTCTCCCGAACACGAGGGGTTCCAGGGTGACGAAAATCTCATCCATGAGGCCGCGGTCGAGCATGAGCTGGTATGCCGCTGCGCCTCCGAGGACGGCGACAACGCGGAACGGGCGGAAAAGTTTTTTGAGGTCGGTTTTCATGGGGTTCACGAAGGTGACCCTCCCCTTCGCGCGCACGCCGCGGATGCTACGCGTCAGAACGAACGTCCAGCGCCTGTCGAGCCGGGCTTTCGCGGCGAGATAGGTGTTGCGGCCCACGACGACAGCGTCTGCCTTCGCAAGTGAAGTTTGGAAGAAGCGCCAGTCCTCTTTGCTTGTCCAGTCAGGAAGTTTGTGCGCGACAAGTGATATGCGCCCGTCAACCGTTGAAGCGACGTAGGCGATGAATTTTGTTTTCATGGTCCTAACTCTCCCGGAGGTACCCCCAGCTGTGGAGTTTGTCCGAGTCCTCGAACCACCGGTCGCCGATGTCGGTCCGGTAGTACATGTTCGGAATCATGATGTTCTCGACCTTGTTGTACACCGATTTCTGCGTCTGCCTTACGGTAGGCCCGGCGGCGGCGGCGACCAAGATGACGCCGGAGGTCCCGGTCACCACCCAATCGTCATTGACGCGCTTCACGTCTTCGATGTGGATGCCCTCGTTCATGGGCCGCTTGAACATGATGACGGCGTCTTTGGAATTGACCTCAAAGGTCTTCGGGTCCTTGAATGGGAACGGCGGCACGACGATGCGGACGCCCATCTGAAAGCCGCTCTTCGCCTTGAACTTCTGAAAGCTCCCCGCCGCAAGTCCGTAGAAGAATTCGCCCATGGGCATAAGGATGCCTTCCTGCTGAATCATGATGGTGGGGTAGCCGAACCGCGCCGTGAACTCCAAGGGGTAGATGCCGTAGCCGTTCACGATGCAATTCAGGTCTATGTACCCGACGTACCCCTCGGAGGCGAGCTTCGGCTCCATCTTCTTCAGGGTGGAATTGAACATGCTATTGGGGTCGCTCCAGAACATGAGGGTTCCCATCTCCCCGGTTTGAGGGCCGATGTCGCCCGAGAAGAGCTTCTTGTGCTCGAAATTGACGTTTATGGGATGGACGAATTCCTTGCCGTTAAAGAATGCTCCCACGGCGACCTCGACCCCGACGATGCGCTTCTGGAGCTGGAACGATTTTATCTGCTTCGACCATGCCTTCTTGTACGCGTCGAGGATGTAGATGACGTCTTTTCCGCTCTCTTCTTCTCCCACAAAGAGGAGCGTCTTCATGTTCTGCGCCTCGCCGGAGGACTTTACGACGTAGCGCCCGGGATTCTTCTCGACGTACGCGATGGCCTCGTCGAACGAGGTGAAATTCTCGTGCGCGATGATGTTGATGCCGAGGGTCCGGAGTTCTTCCTGCCCGAAGGCGCGGTCGTCCTCAAGGCGGTCCGTGTAGGCGGTGCCGCCGACGACCAGCTTTCCCTGCTTTCGCAATTGCTCGGCCTTCTTGCCCTGCCCCAGAACGTCATCGAAAACGATGATGTCCGCCCAGTCGACCTCTTTCTTCCAATCGTCCGTTTTTGGTATAAAGCCGTCGCCGACCTCCTTGTCCTCGGAGTTCTCGGTATAGAACTTCACATCGTTCCCCTCCTTCGCTATCTGCCACGCGGTGTCCGTGATGAGGGCGTCTATCGAGACGAAGAGGAATTTTTTCTTATCCATCCTGTTCTAGTATCGCACGAGGGAAAGGAAATGTGGGCGCGAGAGGAGTCGAACCTCCACCCCCTTGCGGGGACTACGACCTGAACGTAGCGTGTTTACCAATTTCACCACGCGCCCGTATTTATGAGTACCGGGTAAATATAGCAATTCTCGAAGCCGAGGCAAACGAAGCGCACAAGGCCGGCAGGTGCCATCTTCCCGCGTATACTGGATGCATGCACGAGCCGATACGGAAGTTCTGGTTCGAAGATAATGTTTTTATCACATGTATTTTCAACGGCATGTCCGTGTCCATCCCCGAGATCGAGCGGTTCATTGTGGGCTCAACGCGCGCATCGCTCCCCCACGTGAAGGATAAACATCTGCAAAAAGCCGTCGAAATTCTGACACATGAGGAAGAGGCCCACGCGAGAGTGCATGATGCATACAACGATCTTTTGAGAAAGCAGGGATATAAGATCTCCAGGCACGAGGCGGTTGAGCATGCCATAGCGGAATTTTTCAATAAACGAAGCGTAAAAACTCGCTTGGTCGTGTGCCTGTGCAGCGAATTCTTCACTGCGATCATGGGCAGGTACCTCTTTGAGAGAAAGCTCCACAGCATGCCCAATATCGATGAGCGCATGCGTGCGCTGTGGACATGGCACGCTCTTGAGGAACTCCATCACCGCGGCACCGCATTTGACCTCTACTTGGACCAGGGCGGGGGGTATTTCCGAAGGACCAGCATGATGCTTATTCTGACCGTGCGCTGGATGGTCACGCACTTTTCGGCGTCCTTTTGGCTAT
>CAYHKM010000047.1:0-5291 GCA_964357285.1 uncultured Candidatus Saccharibacteria bacterium | reverse complement strand
CAGTTCGAACAAAAGATCGCCGTCGGCTATATGTACATCCTGAAGCTCCACCACATGGTCGAGGACAAGATACACATGCGCTCCATCGGTCCGTACTCCCTCATCACCCAGCAGCCGCTTGGAGGCAAGGCGCAGAACGGCGGCCAACGCTTCGGGGAGATGGAAGTGTGGGCTTTGCTCGGCTACGGCGCCGCGTACACCTTGCGCGAGATGCTCACCATAAAGTCCGACGACATCCAGGGACGCTCGGCCGCCTTCGAGGCCATCGTCCACAGGCGGCCGATAGGCGAGATGCACACGCCCGCCGCCTTCAACGTTCTTGTGAACCACCTCCGCGGCCTCTCTTTGGACGTCATTCTGGGCCGCAATGAAGGCTCGTCCGATGAACCGCCTCCGCGCCCGCGCCGTTCGCGCTCCTAACCCCTTTACCAACTTCACGCTGAAACACCATGGACCAGAAAAGAGGAAAAGTCGTCGATACCTCCCGCTTCGATTGGATCGGCTTGAAGCTCGCGAGCCCCGAGCGCATTCTGGACTGGAGCTGGGGAGAGGTCCGGAAACCCGAGACCATCAACTACCGCACCCAGCGCTCGGAGAAGGACGGCCTCTTCGATGAGCGCATTTTCGGCCCGGAGCGCGATTTCGAGTGCTACTGCGGCAAATACAAGGGTCCCCGTTTCCGCGGAATCCTCTGCGAGAAGTGCAATGTCGAAGTGACCCGCGCCATCGTCCGCAGGGAGCGCATGGGGCATATCGAACTTGCGAGCCCGGTCGCACACATCTGGTACCTCCGGTCCGTCCCGTCCCGCATCGCGCTTATCCTCGGCGTCTCGGCTGCGGACGCGGAGAAAGTGGTCTATTTCGCGGGCTACATAGTGACCGATGTGAACGAGGACGAGCGCGCACGCATCATCCGCGAGCTCGAGGCCGAGTACAAGGCGAAACTGAAAGCTGTCACGAACGAAAAGGCGCAGACGGAGCTCCGGAGCCTCATGACCGCCGCGAAAGCCGACATTGAAGGCATCAGGCCCGGCGTCGTCCTCGACGAGATCGAGTACCACCGCTTCTCCGTTAAGTACGGCACCTTCTTCGAGGCCGGCATCGGCGCGGAAGCCATCTATCGCATATTCAAGGAACTTGATCTCAAGAAGCTCGCGGCGACCTTGATGACGAACCTCGAGAAGGCGGGCGCAGCTGAGCGCGAGAAGCTCAACAAGCGGCTCTCGCTCACGAAGTCCATGCTCGCGGCCGGGGTCCGCCCGGAGTGGATGTTCATGACCCGCATCCCCGTGACGCCGCCCGCCTTGCGCCCCATGGTCGCTTTGGAGTCCGGCCGCCACGCGACCTCGGACGTGAACGACCTCTATCGCCGCGTCATCAATCGCAACAACCGCCTCCAGAAGCTCCGCGACATCTCGGCGCCCGAGGTCATCCTCCGGAACGAGAAGCGCATCCTTCAGGAAGCGGTTGACGCCCTTTTTGACAACAGCATCCGCCGGGGCGGCGCGGCCTTTTCGGCCCAGAGCCAGGCCCAGCGCCGGCCTCTGAAGTCCCTCGCCGACTACCTGAAATCGAAGCAGGGCTATTTCCGCTTCAACCTCCTTGGGAAACGCGTGGATTACTCCGGCCGCTCCGTCATCGTCGTCGGCCCTGACCTCGCCTTGGACGAGTGCGGCCTCCCGAAGAAGATGGCCTTGGAGCTCTTCCGCCCGTTCGTGGTGGCGGAGTTGAAGCGCCGCGAGCTCGCGCACAACATCCGCGGCGCCGGCCGCTTGATCGAAGAAGGCATCCCCGAAGTGTGGGCCATCCTTGAAGAGGTCATTCAGGGGAAGTACGTGCTCTTGAATCGCGCGCCGACCTTGCACCGCCAGGGCATCCAGGCGTTCCGCCCCATCCTCATCGAAGGGAACGCCATCCAGCTCCACCCGCTCGTGTGTCCCGCCTTCAACGCCGACTTCGACGGGGACCAAATGGCCGTCCATGTGCCCCTCTCCGAAGAAGCGCAGATGGAAGCCGCGACCATCATGTCCGCCGCGAAGAACGTTCTCAAGCCCGGCTCGTCCCAGCCCGTCATCTTCGAGAAGCCCTTGGATATCGCGCTCGGCGTCTACTGGATGACTCGTGACGTCAAGGGCGAGAAGGGCGAAGGCCTCGCGTTCCCGAGCCCGAACGCCGCCATCCTCGCGTATGATTTCGGCGCTGTCGGCGTCCACGCGAAGGTTTGGGTCCTTCCGACCGAAGGCAGGCCCAAGTACGCGCCGTTCAAAGGCAAGCGCTTCGAGACCACGGTCGGCCGCCTCCTTTTCAATTCCATCCTCCCGTCGGACTTTCCGTTCGTGAACCACGAGGTTAAGAAGCGCGAACTCGGGAAGCTCGTCGACGACGTCATCAGTATCTACGGCCTCGCGCAGACGCCGAAGATACTCGACAAGCTCAAGAACTTCGGCTTCAAGTTCGCCACCCTCTCCGGCATCTCGTTCAGCTTCAGCGACCTCTCGGTTCCCAAAGAGAAGCGCATCTTGGTCGAAGCGGCCCGAAAGGAAGCGCAGAGTATCAGCGAGCAGTACGAACAGGGTCTCCTCACGTCGGAGGAGAAGCTCCGGCTCACGGTGGAGCTATGGCAGAAGACCACCAGCGATATCGAAAAGAGCATCCTT
Source organism: uncultured Candidatus Saccharibacteria bacterium (assembly GCA_964357285.1). Taxonomy (GTDB): domain Bacteria; phylum Patescibacteriota; class Minisyncoccia; order Phycocordibacterales; family Phycocordibacteraceae; genus Phycocordibacter. The sequence continues at coordinate 2,634 of CAYHKM010000047.1, read as the reverse complement.
CCATCCTTGGATTCAAAGACCTCCGTCTACACCATGATCGTCTCCGGCGCCCGCGGCTCCGCGCGCCAGCTCTCCCAGATGGCCGGTATGAAGGGCTTGGTGACGAATACCAAGGGCGAGGTCATCCAGTTCCCGGTCGTCTCCTCCATGAAGGAGGGTCTGACCCCCATCGAATACTTCACGACCACCCACGGGTCCCGCAAAGGCCTCACGGACACGGCTTTGAAGACCGCGCACGCGGGCTACCTTACGCGCCGCCTCTTCGACGTCGCCCAGGACATCGTCATCACGACCGAAGACTGCGGTACCAAAGTGGGCATTACGGTCAAGCGCGTCCGCCCCTCGGGCATAGAAATCGACCTCTCGAAGCTCATCGTCGGGCGCGTCCTCGCGAAGGACGTTGAGGCGGGAGGGAAGACCTGGAAGCGCGGTACCCTCCTCACGATAGACGACGCGAAAGCGATCGCTGAGGCGGGAGTCTCCGAGACGGTCGTCCGCTCGCCCATGTCCTGCACCGCTGATTTTGGTATCTGTCAGAAATGCTACGGCTCCGACCTCGCGACCCGCGAGATGATCGAGATCGGCGAGGCGGTGGGTACCATTGCGGCGCAAGCGATCGGCGAGCCAGGGACCCAGCTCACCATGCGCACCTTCCACACGGGAGGTGTTGCTACCGTGGGCGGCGACATCACACACGGCCTCCCGCGCGTCGAGGAGCTTTTCGACAAACGTCCGCCGAAGGCTGCCGCGGTCCTTTCGCGCGTTCGTGGAGAAGTGACCGATATTGTCGACGATATGGGCGTAAAGACCATCCTCGTCCTGCCGGATGGCGGGTCCGCGAAGAAAGAAAAGATCCACTACGAGGTCCCGCACCGCCGCGTGTCCCTTTTGAAAGCGGGACAGAAGGTCGAAAAAGGGCAGGCCCTGACCGACGGCTCGCTCAATCTCGACGAACTGTTCGAGTTCGCGGGCAGGGAGCGCCTGCAGGAATACATCATCGACGAGGTCTCGAAGATCTATGACCTTCAGGGCGCGCCTGTGTCCCACAAGCACATGGAAGTCATCATTCGTCAGATGTTCTCGCGCTTTAGGGTTGACCATCCGGGCGACAGCGAGACCGTGAAGGGAGAGATCCTCGAGGCGGGCGACGCCATTCGCCTCAATCGCGCGCTCGAGGCCGAAGGAAAGACGCCCGTGAAGCTCGAATCCTTGGTGCTCGGCATCACCGAAGTATCTCTGAACCGCCGGAGCTTCCTTTCCGCGGCGTCCTTCCAGCACACGACCCGCACCCTCATTCAGGCGTCCTTGCGTGGCTTGGTGGACCGGCTTGAAGGGTTGAAGGAAAACGTTATCATCGGCCGCCTCATCCCGGCGGGTACCGGGTACAAGGGCTCGAAGAAGTACGAGCGCATCAGGCAGTTTCAGGAAGAACGCACCAAGAAGCTCGAGGCGATGGCAGCCGAGGAGGAGACGAGGGAGCGCATCTCCGACATCGCATAACGGGCCGCTCGGCCGTGCTTTTGCGGAACCGGAATCGGCATCCCCAGCGGGATGCCGTTCCTACCTCTCGGCGGTAGAATCCGTACGGATACCGTGCTCTACCGCCTCCGAGAGTTTCCGCAAAAGCACGACCTCGCTCCTAAGGAAAGGGCGCGGCTCCGAGAGTCTCCGTAAAATCATAGGCTCGCTCTAAGGGAAAGGGAAAATGCAACTTCGCATTCAGAAAGAACTCGTTGAAATATTTCATCCTGTAATCGGCGTCGTTGACACGCGCGGCGTTGATAACGCGAAAACCCTGCCGGAAGTCGGGGCGCTCCTCGAGGAAGTGGCCGAAGGCACCCGGAACTACTTCGCGACCTTGGAGTCGCCCGCGAAGCACCCGCACATCGCGGCGTGGCGGGGGGCCTACAAAAAGTTCGGCTCAGACCCCCATGAATACCGCTGCTCTGCAGAGGCCCTCGTCCGGCGCGTCCTCAAAGGAGGTTCGCTTCCGCGCATCAATACCCTCGTGGACCTCTACAACCTCATTTCGCTTAAATATGTGCTCCCCGTGGGCGGGGAGAATACAGACGCCATCGAGGGCGACCTCGTTCTCGCGCTCGCCTCGGGGACCGAAGAGTTTATACGCCTCAATGGCACCGAGAATGAGCCACCGAAACAAGGAGAGGCCGTCTACAAGGACGATGGCGGGGTCGTCTGCAGGCGGTGGAACTGGCGCGAGGCGGAGAGGACCAAGATGACGCCGGAGACCGTGAACGCTATCATCGTCATAGACGCGGTCGCTCCCATCGAGCGCTCCGCGGTTGAGGTAGCGACCGAGGAGCTTGCCACACTCGTGAAGCGATATTGCGGCGGGGAAGTACGCTCCGAGGTCAGAACTGCTTAGACGATGTCTGACACTGTCCAAAAAATCAAAGAGCGCCTTTCCATCGTCGACGTTGTTTCGCCGTATGTGAAACTGACGAAAGCGGGAAAATACTGGAAAGGCCTCTCACCGTTCAATAAGGAAAAGACGCCATCATTTTTTGTTTCTCCCGACCGCGGCCTTTACCACTGCTTCAGCTCTGGCAAGGGCGGCGACATGTTCACCTTCATCTCCGAGGGATCGGGCAACTGGCGGGAACTTAGTCGCTT
>CAYHKM010000046.1:0-5487 GCA_964357285.1 uncultured Candidatus Saccharibacteria bacterium | reverse complement strand
ATTGGTTCGTCTTCTTCAAGCCCGGCTTCCACCCAAAAAAAGATATCGTTATAGAGGAGGGTTTAGACCACGACCTTCACCACTTCCATGTCGAGAAGCATTTCGTGGAGGTCGTGGAGGCGTCGTAGCGTCTAGGAATTTCTTTTTGGGAGGAACGTGTATCCTTCGGGCACTTTCAGGGTCGAAGGGTCTTTCCCGTCCCAGCTGATGTCGCCATTGACGATAAGGTTCGTTATTTTCGGCTGCCACACGCGCTCGATACCGTACACCTTCTCCTGTATCTCCTCCGCGCTCATGCCGGGGCGGAGAGGCATCGGGTGCTCGAAAAACACGGGCCCACGGTCATACTCATCCGTTACGAAATGCATGGAGACGCCTGACCCGGTTATTTCTCCCGTTTCGAGTGCGGCCTTGACCGCTTCGTGAACCTTGCGGCCATACATATTTGCGCCGCCGAAGCGGCCACCCAAGGCGGAAAGGAGCGCGGGGTGGACGTTGAAGGTCCGCGCGGGGTCGAGACCGTGTATCATCTTGAGCCACCCGGAGAGCGCGAACCACTCGGCGCCGCTCCGCGCCGCAAGTTCGCGATAGTGCTCCGCGTCGTGCGGCTCCGGAAAATGAAAAAACGGCACATGGAGCGCTTCGGCGCGTAAGCGGACTCCCCCGTTCTGGTGATTTGAAACGACGCCCACGATCTCTGCTTTCAGGTCTCCCTGCGGGTCGCGCGAGTGCCGGACGAGGTTCTCGAACCCCGAGCCGCCGCCCGAAGCCGTCCCTGACGCGAATACGAGTATCTTAGGCATTGAAGTGGTTCCGGAGGACTTCCTTCCAATCATCCCATGTAACAAGAGACTCTGCTTCGTCTGCGCCGACCCACCGTGCCTCCTCTATCTCGTCATCGGCGAGCATGAGGGCCTGCGAAGGATCCCCGAGGGTCGCATGGAAGAGTATCTGGTAGCGCGGGACGCCGGAAACAGTATCAGTTACGAGGTTGGCGAAAAACGCGTCTCCGCGGAGGATATCGATGCCGAGCTCTTCCTTCACTTCACGGACAACGCCTTCCGCAGGCGCTTCGCCCTTGTGAAGCCGCCCGCCGGGGAAATCCCATTTATCGAAGCCAATAGCGCGACACATGAGGACTTTCCCGTCCTTCACGACGAATACCTTCTGACTCACCTCTCCTACGAAATGCGTTTCGGGGACTTCGACAGCCATCAGGGCTTCAGTATATAGCGGAGTGGCTTCCCGACCCACTCCTCCGCATAGCCGATGCCAACGCGTGGCGTCCGTTTGATGTCGCGTGGACGTACCGTGACACCCCGGTCTTCTATCCAGAGTCCGGACGCACGACTCGCGAGCTTACCGTTCAAGCGCTTGTCTATTTTGAGCGCCTTCGTCAGCTTCCCCGGCCCGTTGAGCTTTTCCCTCATTCGCAACGTTCTAGCATTTTGCAAAACGCTAGAACGTTGCGGAATTGATTCTACAGTCCGGATGGCACGAATCAGAACAGCTGAAGGGTAGCCGTCCTTCCCGGTCACGATGTTCAGCATGTAGTGCATGCCGTAGGTAAAGTAAACGTACCACCGTCCCGGCGGGCCCCACATTACCTCGTTCCGCTTCGTCATTCCCCGGTGCGCGTGCGAAGCTTTATCGTGCGGTCCCACATACGCCTCGGTCTCGGTGATTTTGTACGCGCGAGTTTTGCTTGCCCGTCCAGGGCCGTTCACGCGACGGATGAGATATTTACCTAAGAGATTTCTCGCTACATTTCTAGCATTCATCTTAAAGTTCATATTCGTCGTCCAAAAAGATACAAAATAGTAGCCGCCGATACGTGCCAGATGAAATGAAGGCCAAATGGGACGAATTGGCAAAGGTCGTCGTCGAGAAGAAGCGTCAGTAGTGCTATCGTCCCAATACCCAGAAACAATAGCCAGTCGTCCCTGGTGAGATTTTTGTACGAGAGCCCGAGCGCGACCGCCCCCACTATGACCGCCGGGAACATATCAAATGGAATGGACCAGTCGGCTGGCCAGATGTGATGGACGTAGCTACCAATCCCAGAAACAAGAACTAAGAGCCCGATCCAGCGCGCTCGGCCCCCAAGCCGGTACAGAAGGTACGCAACAATGAAAAACACTAGGTTTGAGAGAAGATTCAGCCACTGAATCCCGAAGCTTGCGAGTTCGCAATTCGGATGCTCGGTGAAGAAATACTCAATTATAAAAGCCTCCATTTCTCAATTCTACCCCGTGCTAGATTGCCGAGGTGGAATATAAAGAAATTCTCGGGCTCCTTTCTGTCGTGGTCGCGCTCGGAATCTCGGTCGCCTATATCTACACGATAGTGCGCGGAAAGACGCGTCCCCACCTCTACTCCGTCGCGGTTGACGCCTTGACCTCAACCGTCGTCCTCGCGGGCGCGTTCACGGCTGGGGCCGGCGCGGGCATATGGAACCTCGCCGTTTCCACGGTCATCGTGTATATGATGGTTGTCCTCTGTTTCAAGTACGGCACGAAGGACGTAACGCCCTTAGACGCGGTATTCGCGGGCGCGGCCGTTCTTACGGTCATACCGTGGCTCCTCACCAAAGACCCCACGCTCTCGGTCGTCTTTGCGTCCACCATTGCCATCCTTTCCATGTTGCCGGCCATCCGGAAAACCTGGAACGATCCGTACTCCGAGCCGTGGCCCTTATGGGCCGTGAACGCCGTGAAGCACATGATAGCGATAGCGGCGACCTCGATATTTTCAGTCGCGACCTTGGTCTACCCTCTCTGCATCATCACCACGAACCTCCTATTCGCCGCAATGATGCTGTATCGTCGAGCCTCGAAATCCGCAAAAGCGGGTGTGTGACGTGGGACCGTCCTATCTTCCCTCAGGACACGGGTCACCGTTCGACAGGTTGTGTAAATGCCACACATATTCATCCTCATCGTCGTCGTTGCTCTTTGCACGCTTGTAGCAACTTTTCACCTGGCCGCAGGACGGACATGGCTTGTATTCAATATTTTTGGGACCCAATTGCCGCCAAAACCAACCCAAAATCCCAGTTGTCGCTTCCGTAGTGCGCCGATGCATGCGTGGCCCTCTGTCCCCTCGGAATGGCTGCATAGAGCGGTATTCTAGCGCACATGGCCCAAAAAGTCATAGTGCGAGCGAGGTATACTGATGTGGTATGGAGAAGAAGGTAAAAGAGAAAGGCAAGAAAGTGGGCATCGTCAGCCACTGGTACGACAAGATAATGGTCGCGGTCATAAAGGTTACGGCCGCTCTCAAGAAGGGCGATAAGGTGAAAATAAAGAAGGGCGACGAGGAGTTCGAGGAAACCATCGGCTCGATGCAAATAGAGCACAAGGACGTCGCTTCAGCGAAGAAGGGTGATGACGCGGCCATCAAGCTCTCAAAGCGCCCGAAGGAAGGTGCGACCGTTTACGTCGTGAAGTGAGCGAGAATATCCCGTAGGGGACACGGAGACGCCTTCGGCGTGTACTACAATGAACGCGCATGGGCCGTAATAACCTCCTTCTCGTAGTCCTCTTCGCCATCTCCTATTCCGCGTTCGTCTTCTTCGTTGACGTCGACGTCGCGGAAGGGATAGCTTCCGAGATGATTCTCGCGAGCGTCTTCTTCTTCGCCTTCTTCGGAGGATTCTTCATAGCGCGGCAGAACGAGCGCTTCACAAGGATCGTGGACCAAGTAGCGGCGCGCGAGGGCGCGTTCTCGAGTTTGTACCGGCTTTCCGGCCTCGTCCCTGCCATACAAAACGAGGTCCGCGAGATAATCCGCACACATTACCGAAAAATCCTCGACTCGAACGACTGGGCGTATCACGAATTCCATCCTTCGACGACCATCAAGCGCCTTACCGAGGCCTTCGGAAAACTCTCGAAACAGGATGGTGATCGGATGGCCGTTTCCACCTCCTACGAAGTCATCTGGGGCACCGTCCTCGACCTTCAGAAGATACGGAAGGAGGTCATTGCCCTTTTCAACGAGCGCCTCTTGCCGTCCCAGTGGTTCCTCCTCCTCGTGCTCGCGGGCATCCTCCTCGTATCATTTGACTTCCTTCGGAGCGACATGGTCCTTGTCGATATCCTCAAGGTCATCTTCGGCGTATCGGTATTCATGGTCCTCGTTCTCATAAAACAATTGAACGAGCTCGCCCTCTTCGACAAGCACTTCAGCCGGCACACCGCGCACGACGTTCTCCGTATCCTCGACGAGGAGGACGAAAAGCACCCGCACCACTAGCGAGTGAGTGCGGCCACGGTCGCGAAGCGGCCCTCCGACTCCCCTGTCTTGCCGGAGCGGCGGTGCGAAAAGTATTCCGGCGATGAAACGGTATTTTCGGGAGAGACCGTGATGTGTTCACGCGGGACGCCGGCGTCTATGAGCGCGTTCTCGTTGTAGCCAACGAGGTCGATTTTCGTGGATCCCATTGCCTCATCGAGGAACGGCCGCCACTTCGGGTCGTCCTTTTGGCCCGGCCTCTCGACGAGGTACGAATCTTTATCAATGCCCGGCCCGATAAAGACCAGTATATCCCCGGGGTCAGAATGGAATTCTTGCGTCATCCGCTCGACGACCTGCGCCGCAAGATTCTTGTCGGTAGACTTCCATCCTAGGTGCGCAAGCGCGACGGCATTTTTTACGGGGTCGTGATACGCGACCGGAAAGCAGTCCGCGGTCATGAGGAAGAGCGCGACGCCGGGCGCCATCGTCATCAAGGCGTCCACTTTCAGTATCGTGCCCTTTTCTTTTTCTCCTACGACCGCGCTCTCGGAGCCGTGCTGAAGGTCCATGTACACGCATTGTTCCGGCGCGAATCCGTGCTTCGTGAGAAACTTTCTCCTGTTCTCGCGCACGCCCGCCTCCGGCCCCCAGTCGGGCGACATGTTGCCGTCTTGAACGGTCGAAGTCGCGAGAAGAAAATCCATGCCGCCCAGTTTACACTGAGCGAGCAAAAAGAGTCGAAGTGTGCGGGTGCCAAGGCTCGAACTTGGGACCTTCCCCTTATCAGAGGGATGCTCTAGCCAACTGAGCTACACCCGCAAATTGCTTACGAAAAGCGCGTAGCGCGACTTTTGCGAGAGAAGGACGATGGGAAGCTCGCTTACCAATCGGCCTAAATGCGCAAAAGACAGTAAGCGGATTTCGTCAGAACGCCGCGGGTGCAAGCGCTTCGCTTACAACCGCCCGTCCGTGCCTGAAATCCTATCAAAAACCGTGGCTTAAAACAAACGCCGCCCGCGACGGGCGACGTTAAACCGAGAGCTTATTCACTTTCTTCTGTTCCGTCAGTCCCCCGTTTCGTATATCGGGGTACCGGGCGCCATTTAGAGACTGGACGCCGTGGTCTTAAGCGCGTAGCGCTTAATCGACTGGTCAGCGTGGCGCATTGAACGAGTCAAGCGCTTCAGCGTTCCTGTTTGGAATTGTTCCACGACCAGCTTCCGCTAGCCGTGCCTTGTTACGACTTAC
>CAYHKM010000045.1:0-5759 GCA_964357285.1 uncultured Candidatus Saccharibacteria bacterium | reverse complement strand
CCGCCCCCTTCGTTTTTTCTCTTCTTGGCCCAAAAAAAAAAAAAATAAAAACCTAATTTAAATCACCCGGGGGGCCCCCAACCGCCCCCCCGCGGCGTCTCGCCTGCGCCTTCGTGTCCTCGGCTACGATCACAAGGTTCTCGATCAATCGGTGAAGCAGATTATAGACACGGCGCTCCGCTTCGATGCGGAAGTCGTAGGACCAATACCGCTCCCGACCGACATTCGCAAGTTTACTGTGAACTCCTCGCCGTTCGTCTATAAGGACGCGCGCGAGCAGTTCGAAGTCCGCACCCACAAGCGCATCATCGACATCATGAATCCGAACGCGAAGGTCGTTGATGCTCTCACGAATCTCTCCCTCCCCTCCGGCGTCTCCGTGGATGTGCGGATGCTCTAGAAAATCTTATGAGCGAAGCGAATTAGATTTTGTTGAGCCCCGTACCACTTTTGACTATGAATGGCATTACTAAAAATGTGAAAATCCACTCTAACCGTTTCTACGAGTTTTTTGGTGCCGTTTCAAAAGTGGTACGTGGCATAGATTTTTCTAACTCGCTCTGCTCGTAACAAAAATCTATGAAGTTCATCGTGGGCTACAAGAAGGGTATGACGCAGGTTTTCGACCAGAAGGGGCGTGTGCACCCGGTGACCGTGGTCGAAGCCTCCGCGGTGACGGTGACCCAGGTGAAGACCTCGGAAAAAGACGGCTACATGGCAGTCCAGATCGGGTACGGCACACAGAAGGAATCGCGCATCGCGAAACCCCAGCGCCCGAAGGGGCTTCATCGCGGCCTCAAGGAATTCCGCATCGCGGATGCGGCCGGACTTACGCTCGGGTCGACCGTAGACGCTAGCGTCTTCAAGGAGGGCGACGTGGTCCAGGTGTCCGCGCTTTCGAAAGGCAAGGGCTTCGCGGGCGTCGTGAAGCGGCACGGATTCCACGGCGGTCCCCGCTCACACGGCCAGAAGCATTCGGAGCGCGAGCGCGGCTCCTCCGGCGGCGGCCCGGGACGCGCCGGCGGTAGGGTCGCGAAGGGCATGCGCATGGCCGGCCGCATGGGCGGCGACCGTGTCAGCGTTTCAAATCTCATCGTCATGAAGGTCGACGCGGCAAAGAATCAACTTTTCATCCGAGGCGCCGTGCCCGGTCGCCCCGGGACCCTGGTCGAGATCCGCTCGAAATCGAAGTGATTTTTATGAAAGCATCTGTTTACAACACGAAAGGGAAGGAGGTCGGCTCGGTTGAGCTTCCCGAGTCGGTCTTCGGCGCGAAACGCCGAGATTCTTTGGTTGCACAAGTCGTGACCGGCATGCGCGCGAACGCCCGAATGCCGTACGCGCACGCGAAAGGCCGGGGCGAGGTTCGCGGCGGCGGCCGCAAGCCCTGGAAGCAAAAAGGGACCGGCCGCGCGCGCCACGGCTCCATCCGCTCTCCCATCTGGAAGGGCGGCGGCGTCGCACACGGCCCCAAGAAGGAAGAGGTTTACACGAAGAAGCTCAACAAGCGCATGAAAGCGGAAGCCATGGCGGCGGTCATGTCGGAGAAATTCAAGAAAGGTCGGGTCCTCTTCGTGGACGCCCTCTCCTTCGAGGCCCCGAAGACCAAGGACGCGCGCATCGCGCTTTCCGGCCTCTCGGCGGTAAAAGGGTTCGAGCCCTTGGCGGACCGCCGCAAGAACGCCGCGCTCATCCTTCTCGGGAAGTACGACGGGAAGGTCCTGAAAAGCTTCCGCAACATGGGGAACGTCTTCGTCGACGAAGCGCGGAACGCGAACCCGGTCGATCTCCTCTCGTACCGCTACGTCATCGTGGCGGACCCGGAATCCTCGGTGAAAGCTTTGGCGGACCGCCTTTCGAAATAACCATGGCGTTTTTCGGCATCGGCAAGAAGAAGGAAGAGAAAGCGGCAGAACCGAAGGTCGCTTCTCCCCGCGAAAAACGGGAAGCAAAAGCGCCCGCCCGCCCGGCTTCGGCGCCCCAGGGTATGAAGGACGTCCTCTTGAGGCCGCGCGTCACCGAGAAGGCGGCGAGCCTCACGTCCGAGAACGTCTATACGTTCGATGTGCGCCAGGGCGCTACTAAAGGCGAAGTCGCGAAGGCGATTCAGGCCCTTTACAAGGTGAAGCCGGTCAAGGTGAATGTGGTCAATACCCCGGCGAAGCGCGTCCGCATGCGCCGGAAGCGCGGGTTCGGTCGTGTTGGCGCCACCCGCAAAGCGTACGTGTTCCTTAAAAAGGGCGAGACGATAACCGTTACCTGATCATGTCAACGAGAAACTACAAACCGCGTACTCCTTCGACCCGCCACATGAGCGTCATCCGGTATCGCGATTTCCTCACGACCGGGAAGCCCTTGAAGTCTTTGACGCGTGGTAAGAAGTCGCAAGCGGGCCGGAACTCCTTCGGTCGCATCACGACCCGGCACCAGGGCGGAGGACACAAGCAGAAGTTCCGCATGGTGGACTTCCTTTTTGACAAGAAAAACATCCCGGGCCGCGTGGAGCACATCGAATACGATCCGACCCGCTCGGGCTTCATCGCGCGCATCGTGTACCGGGACGGTGAGCGCCGCTACATCCTCGCGCCCAAGTCCCTGAAGCAGGGCGACACGGGCCTCACTGCGGAGAACGCTCCCATCACGCCCGGGATCCGCCTGCCTTTGAAGAACGTTCCCATCGGCACCTTCGTGTACAACGTCGAAATCCATGCGGGAGGCGGTGCGAAGCTCGGGCGCGCAGCCGGCAATTTCGCCGAACTCGTTGCTCTCGACGGTGGGTATGCGCAACTTAAGCTCCCCTCGACCGAGATCCGCAAAGTGGTCGACAACGCGTGGGCTTCCGTGGGCGAGGTGTCGAACGAGTCGCACCACCTGGTTATCGTCGGGAAGGCAGGCCGTTCCCGCCACATGGGCATTCGGCCCACGGTTCGCGGCACCGCGATGAACCCTGTAGACCACCCGCACGGCGGTGGTGAAGGGCGTCAGGGCAGGGGGCTCCGGCGCGCGAAGAGCAAGTGGGGCAAACTAACCGGCAAGGGCCAGAAGACTCGTACACCGAAGAAGTACTCGAACCCATTCATCGTTTCTCGCCGCAAGGTCGGCAAGCGCAAAGCATTGCCGCAGTAAAATATCGATATGGTGCGTAAAAACGAAGCGCACATGTCCAATGCCGAGGTCATAAAGACTGAGGTGGAGCCTGGGTGGGGCATTTGTTTCGTATGCCGAGGGATTGTGCCGAAGTCATGCAAGCGGTACAAGTGGACTCATAGCGATAACACGGTGAGTCATGGAAATTGGTATTGTGTCGCCGAGCACTGGGACGAGAATTAGTTCGCACTTCTTGAAGTTCTGAAACGCACCGATACGTGGTCGAGTATCGTCTGCATGGGCACCTACGAGGGTCGCGGCGACGGCCTCCATCGCTTGTCCGAGGATGACGACGATATCTTCGGGCGGGACAAAAAACTTATTGAAGCGTGGCACGAGATTCTTAAGAGGTTCTTCCAGCCGGCTCCCTCGAATGACAACAAAAAAACAGAGCCGGATTCTAAGGTCTAGATTTACATTCCGAGTTCGTTTTTAAGGGTTTTCGCGGTGCTCGTTTTTACGAAATCCGCATAATTGCTGTTCTTGGTCGTGTCGAACTGGCTCGCGATGATATCGGTCGAAAGGAGGCCACCCCAGCGGTTCGCTGTGGCGTAGTCCTGAAGTGATGACCACGGATACTCAAATTCTTTTCCTCGCCACCCCCTTAATTCCCGAGGATTCCGGTGAATGTAGGCTGAGAGGTAGAGAAGTTGACGGTTATTCCGCACCTGTACTGCTTTGTATCTGCCCTGAAAGAGATGTCCCGATTCCTGGTAGCGAGTATTGAAGTACGTGGTATAGCCGACCTCTATCCGTTGCAGGTATCGAGCCACACCGCCTTCGTCTGTCGCACGCACAAGCAGATGAAAATGATTTGGCATGAGGCAGAACGTGGTCAGTTCCACGAAGCGCTCCCGAATGATCTGTTCGACGTTCTCCGATTCAACGGGGAAATCGCCAGTAGGTGAGGCCATCCGTGCAATTCGTCCGACATGGAGGAACAGCATGGGCGATTGCGAATACAACACCAAAAAAAGGAAACGCAAAAAATCCGCCCTGTCTTTGAAGATACTGGATCTCCGCGTTCCTCTGTTGAGGATGTGGTAATACTCACCGTGTGCTATCTGCCGTGCCTGGGTCACACGCCCATTTTGGCAGAGACCCGGGTCTCTGCCAAGTGGGATTGACGGGATGAGAGGGGACGGGTAGGATGACTGGAGCTCGAAAGGGCATATTTTCTTATCCGCGCCTTCCGGTAGAGCGAGACGCGGAGCAGAATCAACCAAAATACAGCATGGCGCGTTCGCTCAAGAAAGGCCCGTACGTCTTCTACAAGCTTCTGAAAAAGATAGCCGGCAAGAACCCCGCGAAAACGGGACCTATCAAGACGTGGGCGCGCTCGTCCGAGATCAGCCCCGAGATGGTCGGCTTCACGTTCGCGGTCCACAACGGTAAGATTTTCAACGACGTCTTCGTGACCGAGGAGATGGTCGGCCATCGACTCGGCGAATTTTCTCTCACGACAAAATTCACGAAGCACGGCGGCAAGATGCAGAAGGAGCAGGAACTAAAGGCGAAGGAAGCCGAGGTGGCCGCCGCGACCGCGGCGAAAGCAGCCACGACCGACGCGAAGGGGGCCGTCGCTCCGCCGAAGACATAAGCTTTGAATACGCATGAAAGCGACGATTTCAAATTATCGGCAGTCCCCGCGTAAAACACGCCTCGTCACAGACCTCGTGAAGGGGAAAGGCATCGCGGAAGCACTTACGGCCCTCAAGTTCTTAAATAAGCGCGCCGCCGCGCCGATCGCGAAGCTCATCCGCTCCGCCGTCGCAAACGCCGAAAAGCAGGGCGAAGACGCGCGCACCCTCGTCATCGTGAACATCACGGTTGATAAGGGCATCGTTGCCGTGCGCTTCAAGCCGCGTGCGTTCGGTCGTCCTGCGCCCGTGAGGCACCGCATGAGCCACGTGACCGTGACCCTCGGAAAAGGGAAGGGTTCGAAACGCGTGAAAGCCGCTAAGAAAGCATCATGAGCAAAGTAGTCCATCCCTATGCGCACCGCCTCGGCATCCTCCGCGATTGGAGGAGCCGCTGGTTCGCGACCTCGGCAGCAAAAAACCGCGAGTTCATCCGAACCGACGCCGCCATCCGCAAGTTTCTCACCGCGCACCTCAAGGGCATGTTCGTTTCCCACGTAGACATCGAGCGCTCCCAGAAGGACCTCCGCGTCCAGATCCACACGGCCCGCCCCGGCATGGTCATCGGCCGCTCCGGCGAAGGCGCAACGAAGCTCAAGAAGGACCTCCTCCAGATGTTGAAGAGCTTGAAACTCTCCGCGGTCCCAACGGTCCGCCTCGACATCATGGAAGTCCGCTCGCCGGAATCGAACGCGGCCATCGTCGCGAACATGGTCGTCGAAGGCTTGGAGAAGCGCATGCCCTTCAGGCGCGTCATGAAGCAGACCATCGACAAGGCGATGGCGAACCGCGACGTCAAAGGCGTCCGCATCGGGGTCGCCGGTATGCTCGGTGCGGCATCGATGTCTAGGAGGGAAGTGCTCAAGAAGGGCCGCATCCCCTTGCAGACGCTTCGCGCAGACATCGACTACGGCCAATACGAGGCCTCGCTCCCCTTGGGGAAGATCGGCGTCCGGGTCTGGATCTACCGCG
>CAYHKM010000044.1:0-6188 GCA_964357285.1 uncultured Candidatus Saccharibacteria bacterium | reverse complement strand
GGGGGGTCCGGCGCCCCCCACGACGGTGTTTTTTTCCCGGTTGGGGGGGCCCCGCGGGCAAAAATAGGCCCCTGCCCCCATTCACCCCCGGGCCAGAGGCGCGGGGCGCTCTGGCGTCCGCCGGTAACTGACGATGACGCCTCCGGTCTATGCTGCGCGTACTTCGACAACGCGAAAACATGATGCCGTTTTGTGGTACGGGGTTTGACACATCACGCTTTGTCCCCTACTAGTGTCTCTCAATGAGTCCCGTTAGAAGTCTTTCGGGCATTCATCATTTCGTTTGCGGATTGTCTTTTGGAAAACACAACAGGATTCATGACAAAATCTTCAGGTAAAACTTCTAACGGGATGAAGACGCTCGTCATCGTTGAGTCACCCGCAAAAGCAAAGACGATCGGGAAATACCTTGGGAAAGAGTATATCGTCGTGGCGTCAGTGGGTCACATCCGGGATCTCCCGAAATCAGCGAAGGACGCCATAGACATCGAGGGGGGGTTCACGCCGCGATACGTCGTCGTCCCCGGGAAAAGCCACATCATCGAGGCCATAGAGAAAGCGGCGAAGAAAGTCGACCGGGTGCTGCTCGCAACCGACCCCGACCGCGAAGGAGAGGCGATCGCGTGGCACGTCATGGAGGCGGCGAAGCTCAAGGGCGCGAAACGGGTCGTCTTCAACGAGATAACGAAAGAGGCCGTGCAAGAGGCGATACGGGCTCCGCGCGCAATCGACCAGAACTTGAGGCGCGCGCAGGAAGCCCGGCGCGTTCTCGACCGCCTCGTGGGGTACGAGCTCTCCGGACTCATCTGGAAGAAGGTCCGCTATGGCCTCTCGGCCGGGCGGGTGCAATCGCCGGCCTTGCGCATCGTTTGCGAGCGGGAGCGCGAGATCCGCGCATTCACGCCCGAGGAATATTTCGTCATCACTGCCGACTTTGCAACCGAGCGCTCGGAGCGATTCACCGCGACGTGTTCAACGGAGCCGACAAATAAGGAGGAGGCGGAGCGCATCGTCGAGAAAGGAAAAGCGGGATCGTGGGTCGTCGCGGATGTCGCCCGCTCTCCCGTGAAGCGCTCTCCGCGCCCTCCCTTCACGACCTCGACTCTCCAGCAAGCCGCCTCGTCCCGACTCGGCTACTCCCCCTCCCGCACCATGCGCATCGCACAGAAGCTCTATGAAGCGGGATTCATCACGTACATGCGCACTGACTCGACGAACCTCGCCTCCGTTGCGGTTGCGGCCGTCGCAGCATTCATCAAGAAGGAATACGGTGAGAAGTACCACGAGGCCCGCGTCTATAAGACGCGCTCGAAGAACGCACAAGAGGCGCACGAAGCCGTCCGTCCGACGGACGTTTCCCGGGCCCGCGCCGGGGCGACCGAGGAAGAACAGCGCCTCTACTCCCTCATACGCGCACGCACGCTTGCAAGCCAGATGGCGGATGCCGTGATGGCACGGACCAAGATAACCGCCGCGACGGAAGGCGTTCCCGAGTTCACCGCGACCGGCTCCGTGATCGCGTTCGACGGCTGGCTCGCGGCTGACCCCGCGGCGAAGGGTGAAGACGTCACGCTCCCGGAGGTCACCGCCGGCGAAGCGCTCGCGCTCGAGGGCATTGAGGGCGTCGGAAAATTCACCGAGCCGCCGCCCCGGTATACCGAGGCGGGACTCGTGAAAGAGCTCGAGAAGCGCGGCATCGGGCGCCCGTCGACCTACGCCTCGATCCTGAAGACCATTGTCGATCGTGGCTATGTGGAGAAAGAAGGCCGGGCGCTTAAAGCGACAGCGACCGGTGAAGTGGTCGATTCGTTCCTCGAGAAACACTTTGAGAAGTACGTGAGCGATTCTTTCACGGCCGAGATGGAGAACGAACTCGACCAGATCGCCTCCGGGGAGCGCGAATACGGAGAAACGCTCAGAAATTTTTATACTCCCTTCTCGAAGGACGTGAAGAGCAAGGAGCATATAGACAAGGTGACCACCTTGGGAGAAGCGCCGAAGGAATTTCCCTGTCCTGTGTGCGGAGGCGCCATGGTCATGAAACTCGGCCGCGCGGGCGTCTTCATGAGCTGTGCTCGTTTCCCCGATTGCGACGGCTCGCGCAGCGAAACTGGAGCGGCCATCAAAGACAACGAGCCCATCGGGACGCATCCCGACACGGGGCACCACATATTCGTGAAGCGCGGTCGATTTGGGCCATACCTCGAGATGCGGAAGCACCACGACACGGACAACACCAAGAAAAAACGCGGCGCGAAGAAGGCAAAAGCGGAGGACGCGCGGCGCGCATCAATACCGCCGGGCGTGAATCCCGAGACCGTGAGTGTTACGGACGCGGTCAGATTCCTCTCGCTCCCTCGCGAACTCGGCGGCCATCCCGAATCAGGAAAGCCGGTCGTCGCCTCGACGGGACGGTTCGGTCCGTATATCGTCCATGACGGTGATTTCAGATCCCTCAAGGGCGAGGATAACCCGTATGACATCAGCCATACCCGCGCGCTCGAGATACTCAAGGAGCCCAAGAAGACCCGGCCGGGCGTCGCTGTCGCACGTGAAGTTGGCGAACATCCGCGCACAAAACGGAAGATTATCCTTTATAAATCAAAGAGCGGGCATTTCCTCAAGAAGGGCTTCAAGCGGATATCAATTTCCGACGAAAAAGCAGAGACCCTGACTGTCGCAGAGGCGGCCGAGATCCTCAAGGGCGCCTGACGTAAGGCCGCTGGACGCGTCGCGGCAAACGCTATACGCTGATTTCCATGGCTCATCCCATGGACGAGGTCGTGAAGGCCCTTCGGTCTGCGTCCGCAAAAGACGCGGAGGCGGTGCGGCGGGCATATGACTTCGCCCAGAAAGCACACGGTACTGAGCTTAGGAAATCAGGCGAGCCATACATCGTGCATCCCGAGGCGATAGCGCTCACGCTTGCACGCCTCGGCATGGACCGCGATACCGTCATCGCCGGAATCCTTCACGACACCATCGAAGACACGCCGACGACTCCGGACGACATCGAGCGCGAGTTCGGTAAAACTGTGCGCTTCCTCGTTGAGAGCGTGACGAAGCTCTCAAAACTGAAGTACCGCGGGCTCGAGCGCCACGTTGAGAGTTTGCGGCGCCTTTTGGTCGCAACCGCGAACGACATCCGCGTCATCATCATCAAGCTCGCGGATCGCCTCCATAATATGGAAACGATCGAATTCGTCGAGCCCGTGGAGAAGCGAAATCGCATCGCCATGGAGACGATGGAAGTGTATGTCCCTATCGCAGGCCGGCTCGGCATCGGAGTTCTCAAATCCCAGCTCGAGGACCTCGCGTTCAAGACCTTGGAGCCCGAGCGGTTCCAGAAAATCGCGGTATACCTCAAGAATGAGAGCGAGAAAGCGAAAGGAGCCATCGACGAAGCCGTCGAGAATCTCAAAAAAGAACTCACGGCGGCACGCATTAAAATTCTTGATATCCATTCGCGTGTGAAGAGCGTCCATAGCTTCGCGATGAAGCTCGAGAAGAAGGGGAACGACATCGAGAAGGTTTACGACACCTTCGCAATACGGCTCATTGTGAAGACGGAGGAGGAGTGTTATCGCGCGCTCGGGATCATTCACGGGCTGTGGCGCCCTGTGCCCGGGCGGGTCAAAGACTACATAGCTTCAGCAAAAACGAACGGCTACCGCTCCGTCCACACGACCATCATCACGCCCCAAAAGGTCGCCATCGAAGTCCAGCTCCGGACCGAAGAGATGAACCGCGAAGCGCAGTTCGGCATCGCCTCGCACATCGCCTACAAGCAGGGCGCGGCAAGGCCGCCGCACGATATTCCGCACAGTATTCTCTGGCTATCGCGTTTCATCCCCTCGCTCATGAAGACCAAGAGGGTCGACACCTCGGGCCAAGGGCTCTCCCCCGCGACCACGCGATGGTTCAAGGAGCTCACTGAAGCCGCGGAAAACTTCCAAGGGCAAGAAGCCTTCCAGCAGGCTCTGAAAGAAGACTTCTTCGCGGAGCGCATATTCGTTTTCACGCCGAAGGGCGACGTCATCGACCTACCGGTGGGCTCCACTCCGATCGACTTCGCCTACGCCATCCACTCGGACCTTGGCGACAGCATGATGGGAGCGAAAGTGAACGGCAAGATCATGCAGCTCACGGGAACCCTGAAAAACGGAGACGTGGTCGAGATACTCACCAAGAAATCCGCGCGGCCGAACCGGAAGTGGCTCGAGGTCGTGAAGACATCGAGCGCGAAGCACCACATTCGGGACGCTTTGAATAAGCGAGCGGGAGGACAGCCCGTCAGATAGAAAACCGCTCGACGGAGAAAGAATCGTCTTTGGGAGGGTTCTCCGCTCCCGGTTCCGAGTCTTTGGTTTCGGAGCTCTGGATTCCGGACTCCGAACTCACAACCTTGAGGTGAGAAAGGATGCCCGCGAGTTCTTCGGGAGAAAAGAAATCGATAATGAGCTTCCCTCCCCCCTCCTGCTCACGGATCTCCACCTTCGTGCCGAGACGCTCCGCGAATTCGCGCTCCATCGCCTCGATCTCCGGCTTCACGTCGCGTTTCCGCGCCCTGTCCCATGCGATCTCCCGTGTTATCTTCTCCACCTCCCGGACGGAAAGTTTCCGCACCATCGCGTCCCTGAAGACCGTCATCATCTCCTCCGGGCGCCCTTCAAGCATGAGAAGCGCCCGCGCATGACCCTCGTAGATGGCGCCGGTCCGAAGGCCGTTCTGGATCTCCTGGGGAAGGGCGAGGAGGCGCAGACTGTTCGAGACGTATTCGCGCGAACGACCGATCTTGCGGCCGATCTCGGCGTTGTTGAGCTTGAACTCCTTCGCGAGACGATCGAACGCGCGGGCGCGATCTATCGCGTTCAAGTCCTCGCGCTGGAGGTTCTCTATGATGGCAAGCTCGAGCTTTTCACGATCCGATTCCTCTACGGAGCGGATGATAACGGGTACCTGCGAAAGCCCCGCAAGCTTCGACGCGCGCAGACGTCGCTCGCCGGCGATAAGCTCGTAATAGGTCGAGATACCGCCATCCTCGCGCGTTTCCTCGTGTCGCGTGACGATGAGTGGAGAGAGGACCCCATACTGGCGGATGGACTCGGCGAGGTCCTTGAGTCGCGCTTCGTCGAAGTCGGTCCTCGGCTGGTACGGGTTTGGACGTATCTTCTCAAGCTCAACCCAGAAGATGGCGTCGTTCTCAAACTGTGACATGCGAAGATTTTATCATGGCGCAGGGCAGTGAAATGCGCTACCATCCTCCGCGAAGCCCTCACCTGCCCGGGTGGCGGAATTGGCAGACGCATACGACTCAAGATCGTACGGACGCAAGTCCATGAGAGTTCGATTCTCTCCCCGGGCACTAGAACTGTTGAGCCGAGAGCAACGCTCTCGGTGATTACATGTTCGTGCCCGGGAGAGATGAGAAAGCCGCAGGCCGCGCAGCCGTTCGTCCCGAACGTGGCCGAGACGGGGTCGCGGAGATTTTCGGCAGAAAATCATCCGTGACCGATTCTCTCTCCGGGCACAAAATACAGAAAGATGCTCCCTACGGAGCATTTTCTGATTTTGTGCCAGCCGGAGCGATGTTTTTCGCTTCGAAAAACCGCGAGGCGGGGTCGAGAACACTTAGCGAATTGCGAATGCTTGGAGCAATACGCTTAGTGATTCGTGACCACAAATTTGACGACTAATTTATTTCGCATCTGCGCCGATGGCGTCAGCGATGTTTTTGAACCCGTCCCGTGCGAGGAGCCGCGCAAGACCGCGATTGATGTCGCGCGCGGCGAGGGGACCTTTATAGATGAACCCGGTGTATATCTCTATGAGTGATGCGCCGGCGCGTATCTTCTCATACGCGTCCTCGGCGGTAAAGACACCTCCGATACCAATTACAGGAAGCTCCGGCATCTTCGTGTGGATGTAACGAATGACCTCGGTCGAGCGCTTCGCGAGCGGTTTTCCACTCAAACCCCCTTCTTCTTTCGTTCCCTTCGAAAGGCCCTCACGCGCGATGGTCGTATTGGTCGCGATGATGCCGTCCATGTGGGTGTCCTTCGCCACGCGGACCAAGGCGACGCTCCTCAAGCTCGAATGCTGGCAGCCGACGGGCTCGTTCAAGGTGCGCGGCGCCACGAGCCACCTCGCGGCGCTCACCGCGCAAGAAAAGTCTCGCGGGATCGTCG
>CAYHKM010000043.1:0-6632 GCA_964357285.1 uncultured Candidatus Saccharibacteria bacterium | reverse complement strand
GCCACGAACGATTTCGCCTGGTCGGGATTTGCGGGAACGAGTTGGCCGACGAGGTTGTACACGGTCCGTTCGGACTTCGGTACCGAGTATTCGAGTTTCAGGACTTCCCGGGCGCCGACCGACACGGCCACTTCCATCGATTCTATGAGGTTCGACGCGAGATTAGTGTCCCACGAGTAGAGCTTCCACTTCACGGTGCCATTGAAGTTGTTGCCCGAAGTGTTGGTGACGAATGCGGTGACGGGGATCGTGGGACCCGGTTCCTCTACCCGCGGAGAGTACGCGGCCGCGTGGACGACAACGTCGTTCGCCATCGTTTTCGTGATGTCGAACTGGGTGTTTCCCGTGTTCCCGCCGTCAACGTTGAATTCATAGGAACTTCCCACTATGTCGTTCGTGAACGACAAGCCTGACATGTTGAATCGGTCGTGGGAAACGACGAACGTCGCTGCGGCGTACTGACCCGGGGTCGCGTCGATGGGGACCTTCCAAGTGAAACCAAGCGGCACCACCTGCCCCGCGTCGAGATTGATCTTGTCCTGCACCAAGAACCAATCGACGACGTCGGGCCCGAACGAGTCCTTGAGAGCCGGATTCCTGCGGTGGAACATCTTCACGTACACCGAGAGGTCGGAGACGGGGTACGCGTTCTCGTTCGTTATCTTGCCGGTAAACGCTATGGCGGCGCCTTGGGCGACTCGGGTGAGTTCGCTCCCGAGGACGACGGGAGTCGAGCCGAAACGGTAATAGTCGAAACAGGACTTGAATTCTGAAGCTTGCTCTTCGGCTTGCTGCGCCTCTCCCGGCGTCGGAAGGAACGGCTCATACGGCGCGTCGGAAAAATCGGGTGCCGCCGCGAGCGCAAATGATGGTAAAAGAATTCCTAAGCTGGTAAGTAGGGCAATAAAACGACGTGTGCGATGTTTCATCGTTGCCTTTATGGTACCAGCGTCCTCCTTCCGCGCGAAGGAAGCCTGTGCATAAGAAAACCCTCGCGGGTCAACGCCCGAGCCTGATCAAATCTCTCCCGATATCGGAGTCACTCGGACGATAGCGGTTTTCGTCACGGTCTCGCCGACAAGGTTCCTGCACGAAAGCGTGAACGTCACTTGGGACTTGAGGGGTTTCCCGGTCGTCGTCACCTGCCCCGAAGTCCCGCCTAAAGGCCCGGAATCGTAGTCGTAATCGACGCCATTCGTGCCCGTGATGCGACAGGAGCCGGCGCGGACATTGGTAGCGGACCAGGCGAGGGTTGCGGGCGTGCCGTACTGGACCACGCTCGAGCTCGCGGCCAAGGCGAGCGAGAGCGTCGCGTTCGAAGACTCATCATCATCGTTCAAGGACGAGCATCCCGGATCACCAGAGCCATCCGCTTGATAGTCGGCCCTGCTGTTCCCGTCGTTGTCAATGCCGTCAGAGCATTGCGTGTTCGATTCGTCGTTATCTGCGGGATCGTAGGAAGCGGCATTCGAGGCGTTCGAGTCCGAATGGCATCCGGGATCTCGCGCATCCGTCTGTGTGTCGCCGTCATTATCGCGAGTGTCCGAACATTGCGTACTCTCGAGGCCACCGGGATTGCAGGAAGCGGCGTTTCCGGCATTCCCATCCGTGTGACATGACGCGTCCGCGCAATCGACGTTTCCGTCTCGATCGTTGTCGATGCCGTCGGAACATTCGCCACCTCCGCCGACGTCTGTGCCGCCGCAACCCGGCCCCGTGCACGTGCAGGACGGATTGGTACAGACGACGCCAGAGCAGTCGGTCGTGATGCTCTTGGGGGTACCGCCCCCGGACGGCGGGAAGCACGCGGCGTAACTGCCTACATCACAATCAGCTGAACCTCTGAAATCTGGCTCTTTGATGACGTCATATTTGCATTTAGTATTCGGAGGGAGCGTGTCGGGTGCATCATTGCCCGGACAGGTGCCGAGAGATGTACCGGGAATCTGTACGTAGTGAACATCAGAAGGAAATGTCGGCGGACCTCCCGGGGGGATCATGTTTATTTGGGTCGGTGCGTCGCAACTGATAAAATCGCCATAAGACATTTGCCACGGGCAGGTCTCAGCTGGCGTCGCACAGGAAGCGAAACCCGCAAAAAAGTTGTGGTTGGTCTTATTCGTAATGCCAGTCTGATATGAATCCTTCTGAACGAGCGTCGCTCCCGTATATGCCTTGAAGAAGTACAGCGTGTTTATCGGTTGTCCCGTCGGTCCGACATTCTCGCGGACCTCGATGTTGCAGCAGCCGCCAACGGGCGTATTCTCGTCGCACCACGGCTCGCTGTTGTATCCCCCGCCGAAATGAACGCCGTCTTGGGTATCATTACCCCGAGCGACCTCGGTCCCACCACTGCACTGCATCGCCCCCTGAAGAGCGACGGACGAACCTGCGGGACATTGGCTACCCCCTCCATCGCACACATTGCCGGAATCAAAATACTCAGGATAGCGGTTTGGTTGATTCTCCACCGGGGGCTTCGAGACGAGACCGGTCGGATTGCGCACTCCATAACACGTTGTCTGCGCAGGGTCGTATTCGCAGGGAAGCGAACCTACGCCACCCGTTGGACACCTGTTCTCGACTGAGCGATTCCAGTATGGATAGCCTGCATTGAGTGCTTCGAACTCGCATGAAATCGGCGAAGTCGTGCGCTCAGAAGCAATAACATCTATGGTGCCTCCTGTGTACCACTGGTTTTGGTTAACGATCCTTGAGCAGGACGCTCCCGCCGCTCGAGCTTCAGTCACCGTGACGACTGTGAAGAGACCGCTGACTAGCTTGGCGAAGGCCTGGAATATGCCGTTCTCTCTAAGCACCGCATGATCCGGCATATACTTCACCGTAAGCCTTCCGGACTTGTGTCCTGGCGAACTGTAGGATTTCGAAACCTGACTCGCGGTTCCCGAAAGGCCGTCCGTCCCCGTCCATGAATAGGTATAGATGCCTTGGGGGCCAGTAACCGACGAGGACCAGATGGCGGGCTGGTTTATCCCGATCTGCGATGGCGTCACGCGGCAGGACACGCTGAATGGCTCGCCTCCAGGGGGCGGCGTCGGTCGTCTGACGGTAACGCTCGCATTCGCTGTAGCGGAATTCGAAGAATTTGAGCACCTGACGGAATACGTGGTCGTTTGCGCGGGCCTCACGAGCACGTTCCCGGATGGCGTTCCGCTGGTCGAAAAGTCCGTGCCGGTGCACTCCGTCGCTCCCGTCGATGACCAGGTAAGGAGGGATTGCTCGCCCTGATCGATCGCAGGAGGGTTCGCGATGAGCGAAGCCGTCACGGGCGGGGGTGGAGGAGGAGGCGTCGTTCCGCAGTTCAAGGGCACCGGTGCTCCACTCGAACCGACGCAACTGTAGACACTAGTCTGGACGAGATTCGAATTGCCCTCGACGGAATTCCATTTGCAACGGTTTCCGTAGGTTGTCGGACCTTTGACGCCTTTGAGCAGAACGGGGCTGCCCACGACGCACGCGGTCCCCTCGGGGTTTGCCGACGGGCACGTAGCGAGCGCGGAGTATACGTTCGTGTTATTCGGATTCGGAACGCATTTTGAACTTCCGGAAACACAGGCGAGATCCGACGTGTCGGATTCGACATAGGCCCATGTTCCTTCGCATGCGTTGCTCGCGCCGGAAATCCCCGCCCAGCACTGGAAGGAGCTCGTGAGCGTTCCCGTGGGACACGTCGTCGCGGCAAGCGATGCGCTGTTATAAATCCCATAGGTCCACACGTGAGAGCCGATAGCGGGCGGAGCCGGCGTTGAGCGGCGGTACTGTACCTCGCAACACTGCCCCGGTGTCGTAAGCCAATTGCAGTCCTCCGTGGCGAGTCCTTTAGCGTCTATCGAGGCACCAGTGTCCTGCACGTCCGCATACGTCTGCGCGAGCGTGCCACCCACGCATTCCTGATTGTTCTGGAGAACGACATCCGCGTACGCGGAGGAAGCGACTACTGATGCGGCGACTATCGTTATCGCGAGAATAAATTTTTTCATGGTATCGGGATGACTGACGCAAGACCTTCGACGGGCGTAATTTTGAGCATCGTGCCGTCCTCAAGGCGTATGGCGTAAATCTCGGTCACATCAGCCACGATCTTCGCGGCAACAAGAATTGAGCCGTTCCCGGTGAAGCCGAGTGAGTTCACGAGGACCTCTTTTGAGAGATAGACCGGGAGGTACGCGCCTCGCTCGTCGCGCTCGAATACTTGAAGAGAATTATCCACGGGACTTACCCATGCGACCTTTTGTCCGTCGTTCCATGCAGCGAGCGGCGTCCGCGCCGTGGGAGCGACCGGAGACGCGACAAGGACCCCGGATGCGCCTCCTTTGCCGCCTTGGAGTTTGACGACTCCCGCGGGACCGAGCGTTATCGAAGAGCCGTCCCGGGTCACAAAGTTCCGCACATCAACAATAGCGAGCGCTTCCACGCGAGCGGCGGGAACGGGAGAGAGAGAGCCGGAGGCGAGAGAAAGGGTCTGGTACGATTTCGTTTCGCCGTCCGCGGAACGCACGAGGAGGACGACGGATCCTTTTATGGGGCCGAAAAAGAAATACCATCCCACCCCGACAACCACAACGACCACAAGGGCTATGAGAAGAAACGCGAGCGGAGACACCGCACGCTTCGGCGACTCAGCGCACGGGAGAGCTTGACCAGTCTCGGGTGGCATACTTCCTTGAATAGTAACACCCACCTCTGTTCACAAAGCCGTTTCCCACAGGTCCTGTGGTAACATAGCCGGATGTCAGGTTCACACGACGGAAGAATCGAGGCACACAATGGGAAGTCTATTTGGGGACCGGATCAATCAAAGGCGAGGCAATGGATACGGAAGTGGTTCGGACGTAAGTTGCCCCGGTAACTTTCCCGCATTTCGCTATTTCCTTCGGCGCAGCGCGCGCCGGTGCCGCCCTATCGCGAAGCGGTGCGCTTCGCTGTTCGCGAGGAGTATCGAAGATTCGTGCGCATGCGTGAGCCGCGAGGGACCGAGGATTTCTCTCGGGCGATGGCGCTTGTCTTTCACGACTGATACCGCTTCGGTGTTCATTCCCGCTTCTGCAAGGATTTTTTTTGCCCGCGTGAGATGAGCGCGCCCCCCGTCTATGACAACCAGCTTCGGATACGGCCACTCCGGGTGCCGCGCCCGGCGACGGATTATCTCTTCGAGCGCCGCAAAGTCGTCCCCCGCTTTCGCCTCGCGGATGGTGAAGGTCCGGTATTCAGCCGGCTTCGCTTCCCCGTCCTCCACGACGGCCATAACCCCGCGCGGCGCGCTCCCACGGATGTGCGCGGTGTCGTAGGACTCGATGCGGAACGTCGTGCTTTCGGGCCGCCTCAAGTCCTCCTTGATGAGCGTGACGTCTCGGATGTGCTGAAGCGCGAAGAGCTGCCGCTTCAAGGTCTCGGCGTCTTCGAACCGCTCTTCCTTTGCCGCGCGCTTCATCTCGCGCTCGAGGGATGCGAGGAGCGATTTCTTTTTCGCGGAAAAAAGCATTACAAGGAAACGGACCGTTTTCTTGTACGGCGCCTCGTCGAGTTGCGGATACTTCCCTATCGATTGATTGAAGCGGAGCATTTTCCCCTGACTTTTCGAAAGCGCACCACCGACCGGAAACGGAGCGTCAAAAAAAGGAAAGATGCGTGCCACGATGCGGAGCGCTTCCTTCAAGGCTCCGCCGCGCGGGAATGGTCCGAACCGGTGCGCGACTGCGCGCGGCGCCATTGCGCTCTCGAGCGCACGTTCGCGCACTACGAGGAAACGCGGGAACCTCTCGCGCGTCACGATGAGCCAGTTCCAACTCTTGTCGTCCTTACTGTCGGTGTTGCCCGGCGGCGAGAGTTCGTGGATGCGTTTTGCCTCGAGAATAAGGGCGTCGAGGACGGAATCCGTCTCTTCCCATTCGACCTGCGTGGCATCCTGGACGATTTTCGCGATAAGCGGGCTCCGGACTTCTCCGATATCACGCCCGAAGTAGCTCTTCACCCGATCCCGGAGCGAAGTCGCTTTGCCGACGTACAACGCTTCACCCTTTTCCGACATGAAGCGATACACGCCCGGCGTGTCGGGCAAGGTTTTGAAATCGATGTCGTCCTTAGTCACAAATCTATTGTAGGACCTTCTTCAAGTACTCGCCCGTGTAGCTTCCTTTCGCCCGCGCGACTTCTTCGGGCGTGCCGCGTGCCACGATATTCCCGCCACCGATGCCACCATCGGGGCCGAGATCGATGATGTAGTCGGTTGATTTAACGATGTCGAGGTTGTGCTCGATGACGAGGACCGTATTCCCTTTCTCAACGAGTGATTGGAGGATATCGATAAGTTTCTTCACATCCTCGTAATGAAGTCCGATTGTTGGCTCATCGAGGATGTACATGGTCTTCTCGGTGTGACGGCGATGGAGCTCCGACGATATCTTCACGCGCTGCGCCTCCCCGCCCGAGAGCGTTGTTGCCGACTGTCCGAGCTCGAGGTAGCCGAGACCGACATCGGCTAGGGTCTGCAGCCTGTCCGCGACTGCCGGAATGTCCCCAAAGAACTGGAGCGCTTCCTCGATGGTCATCCTGAGCACGTCGTGGATGCTTTTTTTCTTGAACTCGACTTCCAGTGTTTCCTTCATGAAGCG
>CAYHKM010000042.1:0-6965 GCA_964357285.1 uncultured Candidatus Saccharibacteria bacterium | reverse complement strand
GACGAACGGGAGAAGCGCCGCCGATGTGCCGAAGAGTTTCTTCTGGTTCTGACAATGCGGGCACCAGTATGCGCCGCAGAAGACCGCGCCGTTGTCTTTCAAGCATTGCGCGAAGCCGTCCAACGAGCCCGGCGGAACCGGAGCGCTTTTCGAATAGACGACGTATGCACCCAAGGCGAGCGCTACCACGATAACGGCCGCGATGATGTGGGGGGTTTTCATGCGCTCCTATGGTATCACTACTCCGAACCGGAGCGAAGCCGAGAACGGCGTAACGTACTTTCCTCTTGAAGCTGGAGCCGCGCGCTCTAGTGTGGTACGTACGGCATCACTGGAAGTTCCGAGACCTTGCCGAAGCCGCACTGGGGACCCGGATCGAATACTTGGGTGCCGTCGGTCGCGACGACGACGCCTTGTG
This sequence comes from uncultured Candidatus Saccharibacteria bacterium, assembly GCA_964357285.1. GTDB lineage: Bacteria > Patescibacteriota > Minisyncoccia > Phycocordibacterales > Phycocordibacteraceae > Phycocordibacter. Next base: position 6,547 of record CAYHKM010000042.1, on the reverse strand, counting down.
CAGCGTGCCAGTGTTCGGCACCACAGCCGACCTCATCCTCGATGATGAGCTGGTCAAGAGGCAAGTACTTGCCGTTGTAGTTGATGACTTGTATCGGCTTCGGAGATGGTGTCGTTCCGCCTCCGGTCGAGCCCCCGGCAGTCCCGGTTCCCGACCCGCCGTCAGTCGTTCCCCCCGTGCCGCCATCAGTCGTTCCTGTGCCCCCGCTCCCCGTCGTTCCGGTTCCTCCTCCGGTCGGCGTCGTCCCCGTTCCTCCACCGGGGACTGTCGTATCGGTTTTCTTTTCTTCGACCGGACAGATGAGTTTGCCGGGCTTGCCGTCAACGCCGGGTTCCCTGCCCGCGCCGCCCTTCCCGCCCGAGCCGGGGCCGCATCCGTCTCCTCCGTTTCCGCCGTCACCGCCCTTCTCTCTTTTCACTTGCCCATCATCTCCTGCCGCCGTGGTGCCCGAGCCGCCCTTTCCTTCTTTCGATTTCGCATAACCGCCCTTGCCGCCGTTTCAGCCCGAGGGTTTCAAAGGACAGTGGCCGCCGTTCCCGCCCATGCCGCCTATCGCTTCCGCATCGCCTCCGTCGCCGCCGGTTGCTCCATTTGAAACTGCCGCGCCGGCAACCTTCACGGTTGCATCGCCACCCTTGCCTCCCGTCGCGGTTGCTTTGCCGCCTGGGCCACCGTTACATTTGCAACCAGTACCGTTGCCGCCTTTCCCGGGGTTCGCAGATGCCAAACCACCGAAGCCGCCGACCACCTCCATAACCGTGACGTTCTCGATGCCCGAGACGGCACCCTCTGCAGAAAGCTCTTTCTTATTTGGGCCTCCTGCACCACCGGTCGCGGTCGCGTCGCCCCCCTTCTCGCCGGGGCAGGCGTCCTTCCCGTCCTTTCCGAACGCGGTCGCGCCGCCGCCGTTACCGCCCGCGCCGGGGACGATGGTCATCGACCGGATGGTGATACCTTCGGTTGCGGTTATCTTCATGTTCCCCGCCTCGCCGCCCTTCCCGCCCTTCGCGATGCCGTGCTCGCAATCTTTCGTGGTTTCAGCGGACCCGCCCGCGCCGCCACGGCCGAGCTCTATCCGAAAATCATTGATATTCACTTTGCCTGCCTTCACGCGGAACCGCATCGCGTCTTTCCCGTCACCGCCCACGGCATTGCAGCTTTGTCCGATGGACTCCTTCCCATCTTCGCCGTCAGGCCCCACAAGGTGAAAATTCACGAGATGGACATTGTTTCCCGGGCCGAAATCGAAATTGAGGAGGATGCGTCGTACCTTCTTGTCGGGGGTCGGAACCTGAAGTCCCGTCGGCGGCAGGTCGCCCTCGCCGATTATCCAGTCGCCCCCGATGATGACGCCGGGCACTTCGTTCCCGTCCTTGTCCGTCGCGACAGGCTCCTCCGCCTCAGCGTACGCGACGATGCCTCTGTGGGAGGCATTTACGACGGCAACCGCAGGCGCGAGTGAGGCGCTCGAAACGACACCGCCCTCGGTGAACGGCCCGAACCGGGGACCCTCTCCGGTCGGCTTTCCCGTCTCAATATACGCTTCCTCGATCTGCTCCGAGGTCGTGAGAAGATGCGATTCGTCGGAAACCACCTGCACGTTCCCGTCGGCAATGACGGTCGCGCCCTCGCCTATGGTAACGGTGCCTCCGACTACGAGCGATATCGCGTTTCCGGGGTTCGCGTCAGAATCTGAAACTGCGACACCGCGCTCACACCTAAGCGTTCCCGACTGAATATCGAGATTGCCCTTAACGACCAGTGAGAGCGGGCCTCCATCGCACTCTACGCTCTTGAGGTTCGCAACATTTCCTTCGAACGTGAGCGTTGCGCCACCCTGCACGACGATGCGGGCGGGAATCTTGTCGTCCGCGGCGTAGGTCGTGTCCGCGATGACAAGCGTCGCCTGGTTCTGAAAAAGAAAGAATCCGCCGCCGCCGAGAATGATGATGGCCGCGATAACCCAGAGGGCAATATTTTTCATAGCGTAAAAATAGGAGCACTAATGACTATAGGGAAAGTATACTCCTTCCAAAGCTAGAGGCGAATTGCGGGTCTGATTTTCTCAAACCACGCTCTATATCCCTCGGAAGAAGGGTGCAGGCCGTCCGGAGCTAAGTAGACTTTTGGCTCTCGAACAAACGGGTCTTCGGAGGAGGGTTGATACAGATTCACATAGGTGAATCCTTTCTCGGCGGCAAGCTTTTCGAACCCTGCGTGGTATTTCTTGGTAAGCCACGTGTAAACGGGGCGGATGAAGAACGGGAACAAGGTCGTCCCGCCAACATTTCCGGCCGAATGGACGACGACCTGTCCCGCGGGCGGAAGTTTCGAGAGCGCGAGTTCAAACTTCTTCATCGCGGAGGAAGAACGGCCGAAGCTGACGATATCGTTCGCTCCCACTGCAATGAGAATGAATGCGTAGCGGTCGAGTCTTGCCCCGGCTATCTGTATCGGGAGATCCCCCACCTTCGCCCCAGAGAACGAGCGATTGTCCACATACGACGCACCTATGTGCTGAGCGAACCGCCCCGCGACTGAATCCTCGGGACCTTTCGCACCGACGCCGACCGCGGTCGAGTCACCAAGGACGAGTAGCGCTCTTTGATGGTCACCCCCCTCGCGGACGAATGGCTGTGCCGACTGTATGAGTCTCTTCGAGACTCCGATCTTCACATACATCGCAGAGCCTTCATATATGAAGAAAATGATGATGATGACGATGATGAGATGCGGAAGCGTCATCGTCCGTGTGGATTACCTTCGCTCATTCGTTAACTGGAGGTGAGAGTAGAGCATGAGCCTAAGAACGCCGACGAGTGCGAGCGGGACAAGCGCGAAGAGATCTTCATCACAGGAAGTACGGGATGAGGCGCTTCACCCGACGCGAGTAGTGGAGGTACTCGTGCGGGAACTCCCGTATCATGAGCCGCTCTTCGGAAATGAGCTTCACCCAACAGCTCACGAACATGAGCCCGAAGCCGATCATGCCGCCGAGGGTTCCGAGCGCAACCGCGGTCCCGAAAAACATGAGCAAAAGACCCGTGTAGATGGGATGGCGCATGTAGGCGTACGGCCCGTGCGTCACGAGCTTGTGCTCCTTAACGAGGACGATGGTGTGACTCCAGTTCGAGCCGAGCGCGATCCTCGACCAGATCGAGACCGCGAGACCGAACGCGGTGAGCCCGATGCCGAGTACGATAGAGAACTTCGTCTGCGCGACCACGATGGACGCCAAAGGCACCCACGCCCACGAGCCGAAGCTCATGAGAAGCGCGGCGAAGGCAAGGAAGAAGGGGATGTTATAGGCGATGCGCTCGAAGAAAGGCGCGCGCTTCGCGGTCGGCTTCACGAACATCGCCATCACTCTCCAGAAGACGATGAAGACCATCCACAGGAAGAGGAGTGCGGCGACGAGCGGGGTGAGCGTCATGGGGTTTCGCGCTTGAACGCGGAGGTGTGAGGACAGTATACCAAAGCGGGCCTTAGCGTAGGTCGTTCGTCTGCTCGCGGCCGGAAACAGTGCGCACCGTGCAACTCCCCCATAGTCCGAGTTTCATTTCTTTCGCAAAAGACTCGTCCCCGTAGAGCTCATCGGCTTTCGCGACATCGGGCTCGTAGCGGTACGCGAACGCATAGCCTTCCTCTACGAGCATCTTATTCACGAACGTCCCGTCGTCCTTGTACGCGTAACCGAGCCAGCGGCCGTACTTGTCCTTCTCGGAGACATCCTGGTAGAACGTGACGAACTGCCCCTCGACCAAGACGCGATTCTTCGCGGCGGCTTCCTTCGCGTAGCACTGCACGGACTTACGCGGGTCGACCGACTCCGGCGTGTCGATGCCGACGTAGCGCACGTACTCGCCATTTATGAGCTGAACGGTATCGCCATCGACGACGTGCACCACCTGGATGGGTGTCTCGAACGCGAAGGGAACGGAGGTATCGAACGTGAGCGCGGCCGCGAGCTGGTCTTCGTAGTTATCGACGAAATCGCGCGGGAAGATGTGCGCGCCGAGAAACGAATAGACGAAGATGAGAGCGGTCAAGCCCGCAACGAGGACGAGGAGGTAGGTGTGATTCCGGTGCATGTGAAAATGATTATGCCACGTTTTTACTATTTTTACCAGTTTCCCGACGCACCGCCGCCCCCAGAAGAACCACCACCAAAGCCGCCGAACCCTCCGCTTCCGCCTCCGCCGCCGCCGAAGTTTCCGGCGCCACCAGTCCACCAGGGCGGACGGTGCCCGCGCGCTTTCGCTTCGTGGTACGCGGTCGAGACAGCAAAGTCGAAGAGCGTGCCGAGAGCCGCGAGCGCGAGCGTCGTAATGACCCCGGTCGCGACCCAGAGCCCGAACACACTTGCGAGAGCGACGCCCGCGACGCCACCTACGACGCCACCGGCCCAGATGCTTTTCGAGCGCGCGAACATCGCCGCGAGCCACTCTACAGCGACGAGCCCGAAGATGGCGACGGTGAACCATGTGTCCCACGGCTCCGCCGTGGCCGGCGCGACGTACTCCCCTTTCGTCGCGAGGATGAGTGAACGAACTCCCGCCGCAATCGCTCCGTGGTAATCGCCCGTTTCCTTGAGAAGCGGCACCATCTCGCCATCGATGATGGTCTGCGCGAGAGAATCCGGAACGGCACCCTCGAGGCCGTAGCCAACCTCGATACGCAGCTCCTGGTCGCCGATAGAAAGAAGGACGAGGATGCCGTTGTCGTTTTCCGCGCTCCCGATGCCCCACTCCTCGAAAAGATGCACGGCGTAGTTCTCGATATAGTCGCCGCCGAGGTCAGAGATGGTGACGACCGCTATCTCGTTCGTGGTGGAAGCGGTGAAACGCGAGAGCTCGGATTCAAGTTCCGCTTTGGCGCTCGCGGACAAAGCACCCGCGAAGTCGTTCACGAACCCGGCTGGGCTTCCGGGAGAGACGTACGCGAGAGCGGGCGCCGCGAGCGCGGCGCCCATGAGGATGAAGAGCGCGAGCGCGGCGCCTCCTCGGCCGCAGAACGTCCACGGACGAGGCCGCATGTCGTCTATAGCTCTACCTGCGGTACTTCTTCGGCTCCGGGGACGGCCTCGAACATTGCGCGCGGCGCGAAGCCGAACATGCCCGCAAACATTGAGCGCGGGAAGGTCTTAACGCTCACGTTATAGTCGCGTACCATCTCGTTGAAGCGCATCCGCTCAACCGCGACGCGGTTCTCAGTGCCCGCGAGTTCGGCTATCAAGGACTGCACGGTGTCGATGGACTTCAGTTGCGGATAGTTCTCCATGATGGCGAGAAGTCGCGCGAAGGAGCTTTCGACGCTGGAAGCCATGGCGGCCCGGTCGTCCGGCGTCCGGGCGCCCGCGTATTTCGCGCGCGCTTCCGCGAGCGCGGTAAAGACGGCCTGCTCCTGCGACATCGCGCCCTGAACTGACGAGACGAGGTTCGGGATGAGGTCGAAGCGCCGCTGGTACTGCGATTCCACCTGCGCCCATTGCGCATCGACGCCTTCGTTCGCCTTCACGAGCCCGTTATAGACCGAAGTCGCATAGACGAGGATGACGACCGCGACGCCGAGGACGATCCAGAGGATTGCGTTTCCTTTCATAGAAATGGTGAGTGTTTAACGAGAATCAGTATACCAAAGGCGTCACGAGCTCGCAGAGACCGCCTTCGGCGTTGGTTTCCTTATGAAGACGAAATAGATGGCCGCGATGTAGAGGAGCATGATGCCGAGGCGCGCGAGCGAGAGTTCCTGGTCGACGCCGAGAAGGCCCTGGAGAAGGTGGCCGACCGCGCTCTCCGCGTCGGGGAGGAATGAGAGGCCTAACGGCCCCATGTCGGAGAGGTGTATCGCGAAATGGGTCTCAAAAAGTTTCGTAATGCCGTTTTGGGTCAAAGCTGCGCCGAGAACGATGATGGCGTATTCGGTCGCTTTGAAGATCTTCGCGATGGGGAGACGCGTCGCGACAAGGAACGCCCCGAGCCCGAGCGTCGTGGCGCCCGCGAATCCGATGAGGAGGCCGAGGAGATTCTGGGCGAATTCGGCGAACAGGGAGACGCTTGCGGTAAAGAGGACGATCTCGAACCCTTCCCGGAGGACCAGAAAGACGATCGTAAGGAAGAGGGACACGTCGAACGCGCCTTCCGCGAGATTCTTCTTCACGCGGTCAAGCCGCTCGGTCCGGTCCCGGTTCATCATGCCGTGCAAAGAAAAGACGACGTAGGCGATGAAGACACCGGAGAAGATAAGGAGGTAGCTTTCGAGGATAGCGGCGTTTGCGTCCGAGAAGAGCGAGCGTGCGCTGTCGCCGAAGGTGTAGACCGCCGTCGCCCCAATGAGGGAAAGCGTGACCCCGAGCGCTGCCGCGAGGAGTATCTCGAGCTCGCGCTTGAGGCCGAGCTTCTGGGAAACCCCGAGGAAGATGCCGACGATGAGGAAGGCCTCGAGGAATTCACGGAAGGCGATGACGGTGGTCGCGAGCATGTTTTTTTATGTGAAGGGATTCGCAGTGTAGCACTTGAGCACAGCACCCGGGCAAACGCCGGGTTGT
>CAYHKM010000041.1:4546-7028 GCA_964357285.1 uncultured Candidatus Saccharibacteria bacterium | reverse complement strand
CGAGACATATCAGCGGACCGTGTGCCTGTGGGGGAAGGATGGTGAACTCATCAAGGGCTCGTGCCGCTCGGATGGGAGTGTGAACATCGTGAATCTCATGGAAAGCGCACGCGACGTATTTGCGGATTTCGGCGGGCATGAGCTCTCTGGAGGGTTTTCAATTTCTCCAGAACACATTCATAAGCTCGGCCCGCGCCTTGAAGAGGCACTACAGTTAACTGTAGTGTCAGGCGCTCCCACGCGGGGACGCTCGCGTCGGGAGCCGGAAGGCCTTCTGACGCTTACGGAGATGAACGAGGCCGCGTACGAGGCGCTCCGGGAACTCGCGCCGTTCGGAGAAGGTAACCCGAAGCCCCTCTTCCGCTTCGCGCATGTCCGCGTTGAGAAGTTCTTTCGTTTCGGCGCCCACAAGGAGCACGCGAAGCTCGTCCTGTCCGATGATTCAGGCGAGGCGCGCGAGGCGATATCCTTTTTCATATCACGAGCGCCGTTCCGGGAGGCTTTCGAACTTCTCTCGCCGGGAGATATGGTCACGGTAGATGGCTCCCTGGAGCGCTCTCACTTCGGCGGGCGGAAAGAACTCCGATTTCGTATCGCAAATCTCGCTCCGGCGCTATGAAGTCTTCCGTAATCATTTATACGGACGGTGGTGCTCGAGGTAATCCGGGTCCCTCGGGTGCGGGGGCAGTCGTCTATAAAGGAAAGAAGAAGGTCGCCGATGTTTCCGAGTACCTCGGACACAGGACGAACAACTGGGCCGAGTATGAGGCGCTTATCCTTGCCTTGGAAGCGGCCCGTGAAGCACTGGGTAAATCGGTTCGTGGCGTCGAAGTCCGAATGGATTCCGAGCTTATCGTTCGCCAGATGCAGGGCGTCTACAAAGTAAAGAATCCTGATTTGAAAGAGAAGCACGCGCGGGTGCGCGAGCTTATCGCTGAATCATTTCCCGGCATCACCTTCTCCCATGTCCGCCGCGAACAGAACACAGAGGCGGATAAGCTCGCGAACGACGCAATGGACCGTGGAAGCTGACCCGAATTCCTCGTCGCGTTTGGGAGGATTCGTCCCGGCTTTCTCTTTTCTCATCATCGCGGGGGCGGTCATCTATTCGCTACTCGCGCCGCCCTTGTCGGCACCTTCCTTGGACGCGCACCGCGGCGCACGCGCAGTAGTTCAGGGCCTTGTTGTTGAAGACCCCGATGTACGCGAAAGGAACATTCGCGTCGTGGTTCGCGCTGACATGGTAAATGGAGTGATCGCGAAAGACCGGGTCGGGAAGATACTCGTTATCACCGACCGATACGCCCCTATCGCGTATGGCGATCGGATCCAGGTGAATGGCGTCCTTAAAGAGCCTGAAGCATTCGAAACGGACAACGACCGTACTTTTGATTATCCAAATTATCTCCGCTCACAAGGCATTTCGTACCAGATGTCATTTTCCGACGTTCGCGTCGTGGAGCACGGAGAGGGGAACCCGCTCGTTGCCGCGCTGCTATCGGTGAAACATTCTCTCGAGCGAGGATTTACGCTGGCGCTCCCCGAACCGGAGTCAACCCTCGCATCCGGCATTCTTCTTGGCGAGAAGCAGTCATTAGGTGCAGAAATCACCGACGCATTCCGGCGAGCCGGTATCGTCCACATCGTCGTTCTTTCTGGTTACAACGTGTCGGTCGTCATAGCGGCCATCCTTTTTGTTGCGCTTCGGCTCCTTCCGCGCACGCTCGCGCTTTCGGTCGCAGGCCTCGGCATCGTTCTTTTCGTTACCATGACGGGCGCGTCGGAAACCGGCATGCGCGCAGGTGCGATGGCCGCTATAGTTCTTCTTGCGAAGGGGCTCAATCGTCCCGCGGACGCCCTCCGCATTCTACTCATCGTCGCTGCTGGCATGGCTCTCCTGAATCCCTTCCTTGTCCTCTACAACCTTTCCTACCAGCTCTCGATCCTCGCGACCTTGGGTCTTATTCTCTTTTCGGACCCTATCGCGCAACGCCTGCGCTTCATTCCGGAAACACTCGGACTCCGGCAGATCGTCGCCGCGACCATCGCGACCCAAGCGGCCGTCGCGCCGCTCCTCGTCGTCTCGATAGGCGAGATTTCCATCGCATCCCTTATCGCGAATCCTGTTATTTTGCCTCTCGTCGAGCTCGCGATGTTCTTCTCATTCGCGGCAGGTGCCCTTGCCCTCGTTTCCGTGACTCTCGCGCTCCCGTTCTCGCTTGTCGCGTACCTCCTCCTTCATTTCATCATCGCAGCGGGCGTGTGGTTCGGCTCCTTGCCGGCGGCATCCCTCGCGATACCGCTCGCGTGGCAGTGGTTCGCGCTCGGCATCCTCGCGCTCCTTTATGTCGCCGCGTTCCGTTTTGCTACTGGCAGACGCTGATTCAGCGTCTGATCAAAAAAGGGCGCCCGGCGGGGCGCACTCTGTCCAGCAAAACACCCGGTAGTGGGGGGGGCGGCGAACCCACCAACCCCACGACCC
>CAYHKM010000041.1:0-4536 GCA_964357285.1 uncultured Candidatus Saccharibacteria bacterium | reverse complement strand
AAAAAACCGGGCGCGGGGGGGGGCCCAGTTTTCCCACAAAACCACCGGGTTGGCGGCCCCCAAGCCCCCCCACTTGCTGGGTTTATTGGCGCACGACTTGTTTTATGCGAAACGCCCCTCCACGACTTTCCCGTTCAAATTCCTGAAGAACGCCTCGACGTACTTCGTTTTTTCTGCGGGCGTGTAGTCGACCATATAGGCGTGCTCCCACATGTCGAGGGCGAGTATGGTCGTCGTCCCGTTCAGCTGTCCGAGCTCATGGTCCGCGACGAAGTAGTTTACGAACTGCTTGCCCATCGGGTCCCATGAGAGAACGGCCCAGCCGATGCCGCGCATCAGGGATATTCCCGTGAAACGCGCAAGCCACGCGTCCATCGTCCCGTACTGTTTCACCAAGGCATCCGCAAGTTTTCCGCCAATCGGGGCAGGGGAGCCTTCCCACTGCGAGAAGTAGTACTCATGCATGCGCATCCCGTTCCACTCGAATCCAATGCGCCGCGTCACCTCGCCCAAGGCGTATGCGTTTTTCTCGCTGTCCTTCATCATCTCGCTCTGCTTTTCGTCGAGGACGTTGATGAATTTCACATAGCCCTCGTACAACTTCAGATGCACATCGAGCTGTTTCTGCGAGATGCCGTCGAGGGTCCCGAACGTGAAGGTGCGTGGGGTGTATATCATATGAAATTAGTGTACCACCAGAGGCCGGAAATCTATTTTTTCTTTTTTCTTCTTCGTTTTTTCCCCTGCATCGCTCGCGCTGTCGAGCCGACGATTATGAGGTATGCGAGTTCATAGGCGCACGTCAAGCATAGTGCTAATCCGAGTGGTTTGAGTGGCGCAAAGAGCGGCCACCGCGCGCCGCAACCCTGGCATCGCGGAACCCAACCTTCTTTTCCGCCCTCGCCCATACGGGCACTCTACTTCGATTCAGAGGCCCGAGAATTTGCACGGGTCGCACACGCTCGAAAAAGCAGTCCGGAAATCGTGCTTCGGGGCGCAGTGCCCTTTATTGAATTTATTTCCGCTGCACCACCGTTGCCCATCCGGGCACGTTGTTGATTCGCTCGCGGCAAAGACGCGGTAAAACAAAGGCATTTTGTTGCGGGATTCCCAAGGCATATTTTGTGTAAATAAAAATCCCCCTCGCAGAAGAGGGGGTTAGTGATTGTGTCTCGCGTGCTAGAAAAGACCACCCCCTCGGCGGATGACGGAGATGATAGTGATGATTGTCTGGCTGAGTTCCATACGAAAAAGCCTTCGGCCGCGTGCGCCCGTTTAGATAATGTTCGCCTTCTTAAGGGTGGCGTACGCGCCGCGCTTCGCTATCGTTTTGATGTCCCTGGCTGAAACAGTGAGTGTGAAATACTTATCGAGCTCTGGAACGAATATCTTTTTCTTGTGAAGATTGGCCTTGCGGCGAACTTTACCGACAGGATTGTACTGCGTCGCCCGGACGCGGTTCGAATAGCGTCCTCCGACGAGTGTTGATTTGCCCGTTATGGCAGATGCTTTCCCCATAGTCCGGGCACTCTATCACGCCCCGCCGCTTTTTTCTAGGTACAGAGATACAGTGCGGCGCTTCCATGGCTCACCTCGCTTCGTCAGGTGCTTGTGCGACGTTTCCATCTTATGCATGACGAATGACGGCTCAAAAAAGATGCGGAGCGCACTTGCGGTCCATACATACTCGGGAACGCCTATCTCGGGGTGTACGTACATTCCTTCTTCGGGCCCCGGATAGTCGCGGAGCATCCGCGCGGCGTTCCGGTCCTCGTCCAAGAAGAATGATTTGAAAAAAAGCCATCCATTCGGGCGAAGCACCCTCAGGATTTCGGCTCGCAAGGACTCGCGCTCAACCCGCCTCAAGACATGTGAGCTCATCATGTCCAAAGCGAGCGCCGCCGACACGTCCTCAAGCGGGATGGGCTTTGCGATGGAGCGCTCCTCAAAGACGAGCGGGAGCTCTTCCGCATCAGTGCGCGCCCTGCCTTCTCGCAGGGCTTCATGCGACGTGTCGTACCCGACACCATGAACGCCGAATTCTCGCGCGAGATACAGGAGGTTCCGGCCGTTCCCGCAGCCGAGGTCGACGACCAAGGCCGTCACATTGAGGACCGCGCGCCCGTGTTCACGCTGAAGCCATCGCGTGAACTTGATGAGGTCTTCCGACGGCTCTGAAGAGAGAGCAAGGTGGGTCGGTTTCTTATATTGCTTGTTCCAGAAATCTTTTTTCTTCACGCTATACGTTATACGCTACGCGCTATACTTGTGCCATGGAATTCGTCGTTGCCATCGCGCTCGTCATTTTCTCTATCATCCTCCACGAGATAGCCCATGGCTACACGGCCGACCTCTTGGGCGACCCGACCGCGCGCTACGCGGGACGCCTCACCCTGAATCCAATACCGCACATCGACCCCGTGGGCTCCCTTCTTCTTCCCGGCCTTCTCGCGTTTTCCGGCTCTCCATTCCTTATCGGTTGGGCGAAGCCCGTTCCTTATAATCCCTACAATCTCCGCGGAGGCACATGGGGCGAAGCCGCTGTCGCAGCCGCCGGCCCCCTCACGAACATAGCGATCGCGGTCGTCGCGGGCCTCGCACTCCGCTTCGGGATCGGCGGGATGCCGGACGCCGCGGTCGCGCTCCTCGTGTCGCTCATCTTTACGAACCTCTCGCTCGCCATCTTGAACCTGATTCCCATTCCGCCGATAGACGGCTCGAAGATACTCCGTGCACTCTTGCCCGGCGCGGCGGGCGATTTCTTTCTTGGTTTCGAGCGCCTGACCTACGCCCTCGGGCCCTTCGGTCTCATCTTCGCGCTCATCCTTATCGTGAATTTCTTCCAGGCGCCGATGGGAGCCATAGTGCGAGCCCTCTTCTCGTTCATCACCGGCCTTCGCTGACTTGCCCCGCTACCACAGCATGGTGTTGCGCCTCGCGTAGTGTGCGTAAACGCTCTGCATGGGTTTCGCGTATTGGGATTGTCCGCGGCTTTTCCTTTAAGGCGCCCAACTACAACACCATGCTGTGGTACGGGGCTTGCGCACCCTTCTTCCTAATAGTAGAGTACAAGGGCTCCTCGTGAGCGATTTTTTGTACACATGGCGACGATAAACCAGCTTCGCAAGCGTCCCCGCCGCACCCGGCGCCCCAAAGACAAGACCGTGGCTCTCACGCGCGGCTTTAATGTGCTCAAGAACCGGCCGAGTTTCTATGCGTCGCCCTTCAAGCGCGGGGTTGCAACCAAGGTGACCACGAAGACCCCGAGGAAACCGAACTCCGCCATTCGGAAGATCGCCCGGGTTCGCCTCTCGAACGGCATGGAAGTGACCGCATACATCCCCGGCGAAGGTCACAATCTCCAAGAACACTCCGTGGTCATTATCCGCGGCGGCCGCACCAAGGATCTGTCGCTCCGCTATAAGATCGTTCGTGGACGCCTCGATACCGCGGGCCTGGAGAAGCGCCGCCGCGGCCGTTCGCTCTACGGCGCGAAGAAGCCGAAATAGCCTGTATGCGCCGCCCGATAAAGAACAAGCACACCGTCACCCCCGACGCGAAATACCAGTCGGAACTCCTGGAGCGTTTCATCAACGTCGTCATGCGTGACGGCAAGAAGTCGACCGCGCGCGCGGTCGTGTACGACGCCTTGGAAGAGATAAAGAAACGCGATGAGAAAGCGGACCCCATGGCCGTGTTCGAGACTGCGATAACGAACGTCTCTCCCACCGTCGAAGTTCGTTCCCGCCGGGTGGGTGGCGCGAACTACCAGGTGCCGAAGGAGGTCCGCCCGGAGCGCCGCCGCTCCCTCGCACTCCGCTGGATAATCGGCGCGGCCCGCTCCGGAAAGGGCAAACCCATGGCAACCAAACTCGCCGACGAGCTCATCGCGGCTGCGAAGAACGAGGGCGCGGCCGTGAAGAAGCGCGAAGACGTACACCGCATGGCGGAATCGAACCGTGCATTTGCCCATCTCGCTTGGTAATTTTATGCGCAGCTTTAAAATTACTTTAGGAGATGGAGCATGCCCGCATGGGTGCGCTCACTTAGCTTGGTAGCTATGCCACTCGACAGGGGTGAAGACAGATTCAATTCCAGTCAGGCAGAGGGCACTTTTCAGTGCAACGCAAATGAGGACTCATTTGCCTGTGTACAGCGCTGCAAACGGGTATTGAACGGCAACGGCAAGCGAAAGTACACAGATAAACAGTGTGCGGATGCTGCAACAAATCGCCCCCACGGCTTCGGCGATTAAGTTTTTTAACTAAAGTTTATTGGCCAACATTTATATGGCAATCAGAGACTATCCGTTAGACCGCGTCCGCAACTTCGGCATCATCGCGCACATCGACGCGGGGAAGACCACCACGTCGGAGCGCGTGCTCTATTACACCGGATCGCAGCACAAGATAGGCGAGGTCCACGAAGGGGAGACCACGACCGACTGGATGGAGCAGGAGCGCGAGCGCGGCATCACGATAACCGCGGCCGCCATCACCTGTTTCTGGACCAAAAGCGGCGAGCCCGACAAGAAGG
>CAYHKM010000040.1:0-7097 GCA_964357285.1 uncultured Candidatus Saccharibacteria bacterium | reverse complement strand
GATGGTCAAGGTCGGCGAGGAGACGGGGGAGTTGGGACAGATACTGAAAACCCTTGCCCGCTTCTACCAGCGCGAGGTGACGAACGCGGTCGACACCCTGGTCGACCTTATCGAACCCTTCATGATCGTCGTTTTGGGCCTCGGTGTCGGCGTCCTCCTCGCCTCCGTCCTCATCCCGATTTACAACATTTCTTCGGCTATTTAAGCGAAGAGAAGGCGTTATCCACATTACGGACCCCCCGTACCCCGCCTCCCGCTACAATGGGTACGACCTACCTTACTCAAGGGCCTTCGTTTACTAATCATTACCATAAGGCTATATCCATGAGCATATTTAAGAGAACCGGCAAGGGTTTCACCTTGATTGAGCTCCTTGTCGTCATCGCTATCATCGGCATCCTTTCGTCGGTCGTGTTGGCGTCCCTGAATGACGCCCGCATGAAATCGCGCGACGCAAAGCGCATCGCAGACTTGAAGCAACTCCAACTCGCCCTCGAACTCTTCTTCGATGGGAGCGGCGCGTATCCCACGTACGCCCAGTACAGCACTTCGGGCACAGGGAACCTGACGCCGCAGTACATGGCGACCCTTCCGAAGGATCCGACGGCGAACGTCATTTACACCTATGTCGGACTTGCGGGTACCGGGACCGCCTGCACGAGCTATCACATCGGCGCAGGACTTGAGCAGACCGGAAACCAGGTCTTGAATACCGACACCGACGGCGCCCCCGGCACGGCCTGCACCGGCGGCGTGCCTGTGGGCGGCGCGGACTTCAACGGGAACTCGGTCGCATCCGGCGTCTGCTCCGGGGCGACCGCAGCCACTCCCGACCCCTGCTACGACATCAAGCCGTAAGGCAAAGCCTTGCCGACTCCTCGACTCGGAAATACAAAAGTAGACTCTTGTATTTCTCTCGTTCTACGTCGCCGGTAGCCTCGGTTACGGCCTCGAAAAATCCCGCGAATGCGGGATTTTTCGTGCAATACTGCGCGCATGCCTGAATGGCTCCCGGCAGTCCTCCTGTTCCTTTTCGGCTCCGCCATAGGGAGCCATCTCAATGTCCTCGTCCTCCGGTTCGGCTTCGTCGAGCGCTCGTCCCCACGGTCCGAATGCGCCCAGTGCGGGGTCGTTATCCGCTGGTATGACCTTATCCCGGTTCTCTCGTATTTTTCCCTCAAGGGCCGGTGCCGCTCCTGCGGGAGCGCTTTGAATATCCAGTATCCGCTGGTCGAAGCGGTAACAGGCATCCTCTTCGCGCTCGCTTACTTCGCCTTCCCTCCGGACGTAACCCCGCTCTCCCTCGTGCAATTCGCGGCGCTCCTTGCCGCGATCGCCTCCGCGCTCGGCATCGTCGTCTATGACATACGGCACACGCTCGTCCCGCTCCCGTTCGTGTATGTTCTCGGCGGCTCCGCTTTCATCTTCCGTGCGCTTGAAGCGGCCATGGCGGGAGGCTACGGGCCGCTCATGGACGCGGCGCTCGGCGCCTCCGCACTTGGCGGTTTTTTTGCGCTCATAACACTCGCGACCCGCGGTCGCGGGATGGGCATCGGGGACGCGTATGTCGCCTCCGCGGTCGGCATCCTCCTCGGCTTCGTTCCGGGAGTGACGGCCGTGATCGTGGGCGTCTGGAGCGCGACCGCAGTCTACCTTGGCGTCATGTTGTCCTCACGCTTGCGGTTGTTCGGGGGAGCCCCGCGCGTTACCATGAAAACGGAACTCCCGTTCGCGCCATGGCTCCTTTTTGGAGCCGCGGTCGTCCTTGCGGCTGGCTTGTCCATCCTCGAGATTGGCGAATGGATTCCGCGATTTCCATGATGAACACCCGAAGCGTTTCCTTCCGGAGGGCATTCTCGCTCATAGAGCTTCTGGTCGTCGTGAGTATCTTCTCGTTCATCTCCGTCGTTATCCTCGCGAACCACTCGAAATTCAACACGAACGTCCTTCTGGACAGTCTCGCCTACAACTCCGCGCTTTCGGTCCGTCAGGCACAGGTCTACGGCATCTCGGTCCGCCAATCCGCGGCCTTGCCGGGCGAGTTCCAGATCGGCTATGGTGTCCATTTCCAGAAATCGACGCCGTCCCAGTACATACTGTTCGCGGACCTGAATAAGAACAAGAAATACGACGGGACGCCGACGGACAGCATCGTCGAGACCTACGTGATCGGCCGGGGTCATCACATCAAGCAATTCTGCGCGCACACGACGACGACCCCGAATTGCTCTGACGACGCTTCGGCCCCCATCAATTACCTCGATATCACGTTCCTGCGGCCGGTTCCCGACGCGAGCTTCACGACCGACAAAACCGGCATCACCTACTCGCGTGCGACATTCACGCTCGCCTCGGCGGGAGACACGACGCGCACCGTCTCGGTCGCTACCACCGGGGAGGTATCGGTCACAGGTGCGGACGCGACCTCCTGCACGCCCTCGAACATCTGCTACCTCGGGAACGTCGTCAATTCCTGCACCGGCGCCGCGGTCACGAACTGCCAAGGGAACGGGTGCACCGGGGGTGCCTGCAACGCCTGCGTTCCCACGAACATTTGCTCCGGCTCGAACGTCGTGAATTCCTGCACGGGAGCGGTCGTGCAGACCTGCCAGTACGGCTGCTCTGGAGGTTCGTGCAGTGGCTGCACGCCGAACGGCACATACTCCTGCTCGGGAAGCAACCGGATCGATAGTTGCAGCGCGGTTGTAGAGGCATGCACCTATGGCTGCAGTGGAGGCGTTTGCAATACCTGCACGCCGACTTACTCATGCGACAACGGATACCAATGGATAAACTCTTGTACCGGAGGAGTGGCGAAGACCTGCGCGTACCAGTGTGGTGGAGCCTATCCGACATGCGTTATCGACGATGGATGTTTCTCGCCCGAGACCCCCGTTCTCATGGCGGACGGCTCTGCAAAAGCGATACGCGACGTTCATGTCGGGGATAGCGTCCTTGGCGAAAATACCGATGGTAGTCGCGTCGCGAACACGGTTACATGGGTGTTCGTCCACAACGGCTCGTACAAAGTCCTCCGGGTGAACGGATCCCTCCTGGTAACACCTGTCCACCTCATGAAAACGCTTCGCGGATGGGTCGCGGCGGGTGATCTCGTGGTCGGCGACATCCTCGTCGGCGCCGAAGGTGTAGTGCCGGTTCTCTCGGTTGAAGAGTCCGGGACACTCCCGACGGTCTACAATCTCACCACGGTACCGTCTCATACATACTTTGCCGGTGGGATTCTCGTCCACAACGTGAAGAACTAAGGTATGAAGATCGCCCGGGCCTTCACCCTGATCGAGATGATGGTCGCAGTTTCCATATTCGCGATTGCAATGCTCGTGGGTGTGGGGGCCCTTCTTTCGCTCGCGGCGGCGAACAAGCGCGCGCAGGCCATCAACGCGGTCATGAACAACGTGAACGCTGCCGTCGAGGACATGTCGCGCTCAATGCGCACCGGCTCGGTCTATCACTGCGAGATTGCGATCGAGCCGCAGTACCCGCCGATATCCGCGACCAGGAATTGCGCGGCCGCGCCCGCAGGCATCTTCCTCGCGTTCGAGCCCTCCGGCGGCGACACGACGACCGAAAGCAATCAGATTGTCTATCGTTTGAACGGAACGTCCATCCAGCGCTCGACCCAGGGCGGCGCTCCCGGCACATGGACCGCGATGACTGCGCCCGAAGTCTCCATCGACGCCATGACCTTTTACGTCGTTGGTGCGGGGAGAGAGGTGTCTGGTGTCCAGATCCAGCCGCGGATCCTCATCAGCATCAGGGGTTCCGCCAAGATTCCGGGGGGGACGACGAACTTCACGATCCAGTCCGCGGTGACCCAGCGGCTGTTAGATGTCTACCAATGACCATGAACTACTCCACCCGAACCATGACGAACAAAATATCAAACGCGCGCGCATTTACCCCCCACCACTTCGCGAAGCAAAGTGGTGGGGGGTTTACGCTTATCGAGACCTTGGTCGCGATCTCGGTCCTCATCCTCTCGCTCACGGGTCCCTTGACTATCGCGTCGGCCGCCTTGAAATCCGCCTACTACGCGCGTGACGAGGTCGCCGCCTCCTACCTCGCGCAAGAAGGACTCGAGTACGTGCGTGCATTCCGCGACCAGAACCGCATCGCCTCGCCCCAACAGGCCTGGCTCACGTCGCTTTCCCAATGCGTGGACGCTGCCTGCACCGTCGACTTCGTGAACTTCACGCCGCCGGCGGTCTGCTCGGGTACGTGCGTGCCGCTTCGCATCAATAGCACCGGGCTCTACAACCAAGCTGATGGCGATGTTTCCCGCTTCACCCGTACCGTTACCATCACGGTCATCTCGTCGACGGAGGTCAACGTGCGAGTGAGCGTGTCGTGGGTATCCCAGGCCGCGAGCCATTCGGTCACGGCGAAAGAAAATATCACCCAATGGATATGAGAACGCCGCGCTTCATGCTTCCGACCCCGACGCATCGACGGGGGTTCACGCTCCTCATCGCGGTCCTGGTGTCGTCGATACTCCTCGCCTTAGGGCTTGCCATTTTCAACGTCGCCTCGAAACAGGTTATCCTCTCCTCCATCGGCAGGGATTCGCAGTACGCGTTCTATGCGGCGGATACTGGCATCGAGTGTGCGCTCTATTGGGATTTTCAGCGGGACGCATTTGGGAATCCCGGTTTGACGTCAATTGCCTGCGGGAGCGGGACCGTCCCCCCAGCGGACGGCACGGCACAGCTCACGAAAACGACAGTGGGGAGCATCATCACGACCACCTTCTCGTTTTCGCTCGGCCCCGACCTCACCGACCCCTGCGCGAACGTGATTATCACGAAAAACGTTACGTCGCAAAAAACGACCCTGGAGTCCTACGGCTACAACAACTGCGTTACGACGAATCCCCGCCGCATCGAACGCGCTATCCGCGCGCTCTACTGACCTGCCGCGGCCGGGTGGCGTGTTCTACAATGCCTCCATGACGAAGGCACCGAGGGGAGCACAGGAGCGGGCAGAAAAGCTTCGCGAAGCGATACGCCGATACCGCTTCGCGTACCACGTTCATGACCGGGAAGAGATTCCCGCCGAGGCTCTCGACGCCTTGAAGCATGAGCTCGCGGTCCTTGAAGAAAGGTATCCGAGCCTTGTAACGCCCGACTCGCCGACCCAGCGCGTCGCCGGCAAGCCCTTACCGGGCTTTACGAAGGTCCGGCACGAGGTCCCGCAGTGGTCCTTTAACGATGTTTTTGACGAAGCGGAGCTCCGGGCGTTCGACGAACGCGTCCAAAAGGGGGTCCGGGCGCGATTCGGCGCGGACGCGCGCGCGACGTACACGTGCGAGCTCAAGATAGATGGCCTGAAAGTAGTCCTCACGTATGAGAAAGGACTTCTCGTTCGGGCGGCGACGCGCGGCACTGGCGATGTAGGCGAAGACGTCACCCTGAACCTCCGTACCGTCGATTCCGTTCCCCTGAAACTCGCGCGCCCCGTCGCTGTCATCGTCGAGGGCGAGGTGTGGATGGGGAAAAAATCACTCGCCGCTTTGAACAAGAGGCAGGAAGCGTCGGGTCAGGCACCGTTTGCGAATCCGCGGAACGCGGCCGCCGGTTCCGTGCGACAGCTTGATCCGAAGGTGGCTGCATCGCGGCCCCTCGATACGTTCATCTACGACGTCGCGCGCGCGTCCGAGCCGATGCCGTCCACGCAGAAAGAGGAGCTCGAGTACTTGAAGGGCTTGGGCTTCAAGGTGAACCGGGAAGCGAAACACGTCCGCGATATCGAAGAAGTGCTTGCGTTCTGGAGGCATGCGCAATCCGTCCGCGACAGACAGGACTACCTCATCGACGGCATCGTCGTGAAGGTCGACGAACGGAAGTACCAAGAAGCGCTCGGCTATACGGGAAAGGGGCCACGCTACGCAGCCGCGTTCAAATTTCCGGCCGAGCGCGTCACGACCGTTGTCGAGAACATCACGCTCCAGGTGGGACGGACCGGGGTACTGACGCCTGTCGCGCACCTGAAGCCGGTCTCGGTCGGAGGCGTCATCGTGTCGCGTGCGACCCTTCACAACGAGGACCAGATAAACCGTTTGGACGTTCGTGTCGGAGACACGGTCGTCATACAGCGCGCCGGCGACGTCATCCCGGAGGTGGTGCAGGTAGTTCCGGAGCTTCGCCCCCGCGGAGCGAAACCCTACCGATTTCCGAAGAAGGTCGCCGAGTGCGGGGGTGACGGCTCGATCGAGCGCGTGCCCGGCGAAGCCGCATGGCGGTGCGTCGCGAAAAATTCGTTCGCACAGATGCGCCGTCGCCTCAGGCATTTTGCCGGCCGCTCCGCCTTGGACATCGAGGGCTTGGGGCAGAAAACCGTTGACCTCCTCCTTGAAGAAGGCCTCGTGTCGACTCCCGCGGATTTTTTCTCCCTCACCGAGGGCGACCTTGAAGCGCTCCCGCGTTTTGCGGAACTTTCGGCGAAAAACCTAGTCGCAAGCATACGGAAAACGGCTCGCGGCGTCCCGCTCCCACGGCTTCTCGTAGGCCTTTCAATATCGCAGGTGGGGGATGAAACGGCACGCGATCTTGCCGCGCACTTTGGCACATTGGAGCGCATTAAAACCGTACCACTTCCAGAACTTATGGAAGTTCGGAACATCGGCGGCATTATTGCGCGCTCGGTCCACGAGTGGTTCCGCGAACCTGAGAATATCCAAGCACTCCGTGAGCTCATGAAGAAAATCGTTGTCGAGAAAGGTAAGGCCCGTCCGAAAGGAGCGCTTTCGGAAAAGGTTTTTGTCCTCACGGGGACCCTCTCCACCCTCTCGCGAGAGGCAGCTGAGGAGATGATACGCACCAATGGCGGCTCGGTGTCCGCCTCGGTGTCGAAAAAGTCGGATTATGTGGTTGCGGGAAAGAATCCCGGTTCGAAACTCGAAAAGGCGAAGGAACTTGGTATTTCAGTCCTCGACGAGGCCGGATTCCGACGACTTCTTGGCGATTGAATGTTCCCGCTCGTTTTGGTAGGGTGCACTGATGGTAGAGAAGGGCCAAGACAGGCGCAGGTCTTTTCTCGGTTTTCGATTTGGGCGTCGGAGTGAGAACACTAGGCGTGAA
>CAYHKM010000039.1:0-7289 GCA_964357285.1 uncultured Candidatus Saccharibacteria bacterium | reverse complement strand
CCCCACTATGCGTTCCCTTTTCGTCCCGCGATAACATAGGGTATACTTCCGCTATACCATTACAAAACGCGCATTGCGCAACGTTATGAAGTCACCCATTGTCGTCGTTCTCGTATTAGCAGTTCTTGCGTTCGGCGGATATTACTTCTATATGAAGGGTTCCGCTCCGGCAGCGGCTCCTGAATCTGAAAAGATGATGGAGGACAAACCTGCCGTGGAAGGGGAAGCCATGGTCAAGGAGTTTGTGATGACCGCATACTACGACGCGAAGGGTAAGTGGTTCTCCGTGAAAGAAATGACCGTGAAGAAAGGCGACCTCGTTCGCGTCAAAGTCACCAATACTGCCGGCATGCATGATTTCGTCATTGACGAGTTCGGTGTGAAGAAGGAGCTTCCTTTGAACGAAGAAGTCGTCATCGAGTTCGTGGCCGACAAGGCCGGAACCTTCGAGTACTACTGCTCGAAGCCCGGGCACCGCGCAGGCGGCCAGTTCGGCACCCTCACCGTTTCCGAGTAGTTTTTCGCATCACTGCGAAAGCTCGAAACGCGGCGCCCCGGGAGGGGCGCCGTTTTCGTTCATGGGGACTCGTTTTATGCACTCCATGTGGAAAACTATTTTACACTGTATACGCCCATGCTACCGTGTGGATATATCGACTAACCACACCCTATGCACAACAAACAAGCCCTTCTCCTCACCCTCGCGAAAAAAAGCAAGAATCTCGGAAAGCACTCCTTGCGGCAGATAGCGAAGTTCATCGGCGAGGAAGGGAAGCCGCAGACCGTGAAGTACCACTTGCGCCAGCTTGAGAAAGCGGGACTCATACAGCTCAACCTCGCAAAGGGCGTCGTGAAGCCGGTGAAACGCGGACTCCTCGACAGGGCGAAGAGTCTCTTCTATTCGCTCCCTATCGTCGGTGCCGCAAATTGCGGTCCCGCGACCGTGTTTGCGGACGAGCGCGTTGAGGGCTATCTCAAGGTTTCGACTTCGATGCTCCCACATCGGAAGGACTCGCTCTATGTCCTTGTCGCGGAAGGGGATTCCATGAACCGAGCCGAGGTCCGGCCGGGCGCCCCCATCGAGGACGGGGATTTCGTGGTCGTGGATTCCGCCCAAAAGAGTGCGAAGGGTGGGGACATCGTAGTCGCCGTCATAGACGGTATGGCGACCATCAAGCGCTACCGGGAAGACAGGAAGGGGAAGCGCATCATCCTCTCGCCCGAATCGACGGAGAAGCACCTCCCCATCTTTGTCGGCGAAGGCGACGATTTCTCCATCTCCGGAAAGGTGGTCGAGGTGATTAAGCAGTAATCTAGGCCTATTGTTCTATGCGCATCCATGAATTAGGGCACGTGGTTCTCTATGTCACGGACCTTGAAAAGGTTGCGGGGTTCTACCGCGACACGCTCGGATTCACAGAGATAATCCACGAATGGCCGATGGCGCTCTTTTCCGGTGGTCGCACGCACCACGAGATGCTCCTTATAGAAGTTGGCGGGGAGGCCGAACATTCGCGTGAGCCCTCGGCCGTAGCCCGGTCACGGGCGAGGCCGAAGCCCGGCCTCTACCATATCGGATTCAAGGTGGCGGATACGA
Organism: uncultured Candidatus Saccharibacteria bacterium; assembly: GCA_964357285.1. Classification (GTDB taxonomy): domain Bacteria; phylum Patescibacteriota; class Minisyncoccia; order Phycocordibacterales; family Phycocordibacteraceae; genus Phycocordibacter. Next base: position 5,692 of record CAYHKM010000039.1, on the reverse strand, counting down.
ATGCGGAGCTTAAAAAGGTCTACAAAGAGCTCAAAGAGAAGAAAGTAAATATTCTCGGCGTGACCGACCACGGCGTTACCCACTCCATCTATATCACCGATCCGGACGGAAACGAGCTCGAGCTCTACGCCGACGTTTCCGACGAATGGAAGCGCGACCCCAAGGCCATCATGGCTCCCGCCCGCCGCCTTGATCTCGATTGATGCGTTAGTATGTCCACATGACAAGCAAAAACTTCCTTTGGGTAGCCGTGATACTCCTCGCGCTTGGAGTCTTGGTTTACCTATTTACGGGGTACGGGAAGCCCGATAGCAGGGAAGCGACAGTTGGCTCGGACCCTAAGAATGCCACCTATCTCATCAGTGGTGCGCCCGTGACGCTCGTGAACGAAGTCGCGGAGAGCGAGGCGGCGCCGGGTTCGGGTTCGAAAGTCGTTACGCGCTACTTCGGGAATGAGGTCATGGTGGACCTCAATGACGACGGAAGGGAGGACACGGTATTTCTTCTCACTCAAGAAACCGGCGGAAGCGGCACCTTCTTCTACGCGGTCGCCGCTTTAAACACTGCTGACGGATACGTGGGCTCTCATGCGGTCTTCCTCGGCGACCGCATCGCGCCACAGACGACGGAGAGGGGTGAGGGAAAGATTGTCATCGTGAATTATGCCGACCGGGCTCCCGGCGAGCCGATGTCCACTCCGCCTTCGGTAGGGAAGAGCTTGTACCTGAAGTACGACCCCGCTACGTCGAGCTTCGGCGAAGTCGTTCAGGATTTCGAAGGGGAAGCGGATCCTTCTCGGATGACGCTCGGCATGACGACGTGGAAATGGTTGTCCGCGACAAGGGGGGATGGGGTGAAAGTCAGGCTGACGAAGGAGGGCGCCTTTACGCTCACATTCAACGACGGCCGACTCTCGGCGAGCACGGATTGCAACGCCATGGGCGGGAGCTACACCGCGACCGCGGGCGGCGCGCTCACATTCGGTCCCATGATGTCCACGAAGATGTATTGCGAGGGCTCCCAAGAAGGTGATTTCGCGGCGCTTCTCCAGAGCGCGGAAAGCTTCCGTTTCACCTCGCGCGGCGAACTTATCCTTGAACTTGCGGACGGCGGCTCGATGATCTTTAGGTAGCAACCGACACCGTCTTGGTGCGGGATGTCCGCCCCTTCGCGATGTGGACTTGCGATACGGAGACATTGAAATGCTCCGCAACGAGTTCCAAGATCCGTTGGTTCGCGCGTCCGCCTACAGGCCTTGCCTTAACGGAAACTTCCAAACGGCCGTCCGGAAGGGGAGAAACGCTCTCTTTCTTCGCGCCGGGTTTAACCCGTATTCGCACTTCCATCACGTGACGGTAACACGTTCTGGTACCATGAACCTACCGAAACGATGAACACGACGTTTAACATTCTGGACGACAGGGGACTTATTTCGCTCTAGGGCGTTGCCGCGCTCCGAGCATCACGGAACGGAGTATGCGGTTCAAGGATAGGAGGGAAGCAGGAGAGATGCTCGCGATGAAGCTCCGGCATCTTCGTAAGGAGAAGCCGATCGTCTACGCGCTTCCTCGCGGAGGCGTTATCGTCGCGGCTCCGGTCGCGCAAGCGCTCAATGCCCCGCTCGACCTCATCATCGTCCGCAAGATCGGGCATCCCGCGAATCCCGAGTACGCCGTCTGCGCGGTCACGGAGAGCGGTGAACTCCTTTGCAACGAAGAGGAGCGTAAGCAGTTCGATGCGGCGTGGTTCCGGGAAGAGACGAAACGCGGGAGAGAAGAAGCCGCGCGACGCAGGAGTACCTATCTTGAGCGCGCATCGCTCCCGCCAACGGGGAGAACCGCCATCATCGTCGACGACGGCGTCGCGACCGGGCTCTCGGTGAGTCTCGCGGTCCGCGAGGTACGGAAAGGGAATCCCCGTAGCATCGTGGTCGCGGTCCCGGTCGCTCCCGCCGATATCGCACAGGTCCTCGCGCTTGAGGCGGACGAGTGCGTGATACTCGAGGTGGCGAAGCCCTTCCTTGGCGCGATCGGTTCCTACTACGATGACTTCGGTCAGGTGTCCGATGCTGAGGTCATCGCGGCCTTGCGCGCCGCCCCGCATTCAGAAGCATCGGAAAAAACGCTCTAGTTCGGATGATACGATAAGCGCATGAACTCCTCACGGAGCTCGGGGCCCTTGCGGTCCTCTTTAAACGATAGGCCGAAGCGGGACGCTCCGGAGAGCGCGAGCTCGGGCGTCACGGTCACGATCTCTTGGCATTCGCTCGCCGCGCAAGACGTCCTCACGCATCTCGGGAGCACGGAGCGGGGCCTTGGAGTGGAAGAGGCGAAGAAGCGCCTCGAGGCGGACGGGCCGAACACGCTCCCCGCGGAGAAATCGCGCCCGGTATGGCTCCTTTTCTTAAGCCAGTTCCAGAGCCCCCTCATCTACCTCCTCATCGCGGCGGCCGGTGTCGTTTTCGCGCTCGGTGAAACGACGGACGCCTACATCATCATCGCTATCCTCGTCTTTAACGCTGTCGTCGGCGCGATACAGGAAGGAAGAGCCCAGGACACGCTCCGGGCCTTGAAGCGCTTCGTCGAGACGCGCGCGACGGTCCTTCGGGGCGGTGAGACCTTCGTCATCCCCGACCGCGAGGTCGTCCGCGGCGACGTCATCCTTCTCGAAGCCGGTGAGAAGATACCCGCGGACGCGCGCATCATCAACTCGAAGAACCTGAAGATAGACGAAGCGACCTTGACCGGCGAGTCGGGCCCCGTGGGAAAGACGGCCGAGTCCGAGCGGGAAGGGATACCGCTCTCGGAGCGGCGGAGCATGGTCTTCATGGGGACACACGTTGTCGCGGGTTCGGCGCGCGCGGTTGCGGTCTCGACGGGCACGAAGACGGAGGTAGGCGCGATAGCGCGACGCGTCCGCGACATCGACACCGAGATACCGCTCCGCGTGGAGATTCGCGCGCTTGCGAACGGCATCATCAGGGTCGTGGCGCTCGGCGGCGTGGCCCTCTTCACGATCGGTATCCTCGGCGGCCACACGGTGCGCGAGATGGTCGCGACGGTCGTATCGCTTTCGGTCTCCGTCATCCCCGAAGGGCTTCCCATCGTGATAACCCTCGTCCTCGCGACGGGTGTGTGGCAGATGTCAAAACGGAACGCCCTCGTGAAGCGCCTCCAGGCCGTCGAAGCCCTCGGACAAGCGAACGTGATAGCCGTCGACAAGACCGGCACCATCACCCGGAACGAACTTGTCATCCGCACTGCGATCGTGGGCGGCGAACGATATGAGATCGAGGGCGACGGCTACACGCCCGTGGGACGGGCGACTCAGGGCGGGAAGCCTATAGACCTCGCGAAGCATCCTGTACTCGCAGAACTCATCGAAACCGCAACGCGCTCCGCCGCCGGCCGCCTTTCCTATGATGAGGCCGAGAAACGCTGGCGCATCGCCGGTGACCCGACGGAGGCATCCATGATCGTCCTCGGCGAAAAACTCGGGTTTAGGAAAAATGACTTAGAGCGCGCCGCGCCCCTCCTTGAAGAAACACCGTTCGACCATGCCTTGAAGTACCACGCGACTGTTCACCAGGTGGGCCCTGAGCCGTACCTTACGGTGACCGGCGCGCCGGAGGCCGTCATCTCGCTCTGCACGCTCTCCTACGAAAACGGCACAGCGCGACCCTTGTCGGAGAAGGCACGATCCGAGATCCACGACGGCCTGCTGTCGCTTTCCCAGAAAGGGCTCCGGGTCCTCGCGGTCGCGGTTCGTCGCGGAGCCTCTGGCGCCTCCCCAGCGGCGATCGGTGGTCTCACGTTCTTGGGGTACCTCGGCATGGAAGATACCCTCCGGCCCGAAGTCGCCGGCGCTCTCAAAGCCGCACGCGACGCGGAGATCAGGGTCGTCATGATAACGGGAGACCACGTCGAGACCGCGCGCGCGATAGCGCGGGAAGCGGGCATCTACCGCGAGGGCGACGGTGTCTTGACGGGCGTCGAGATAGACGCGATGTTCGATGCGGAGCTCGCGAAAGCGCTCGAGCACACGGTCGTCTTCGCGCGCGTCACGCCGGAGCATAAGCTCCGGATTATTCAGGCCTACAAAAGCCGCGGCGACATCGTCGCGATGACCGGCGATGGTGTGAACGATGCGCCGCCCTTGGTCGCGGCGGACCTTGGGGTTGCTATGGGCGGCATCGGCACCGAGGTCGCGAAGGAAGCTGCCGACATCGTGCTTCTCGACGACAACTTCGGCTCTATCGTCGCGGCGGTCGAGGAAGGGAGGAGCATCTACAAGACCGTGAAGAAGGTCATCCTGTACCTTTTCTCGACCAGCGTCGGCGAGGCGCTCACCATCGTGGGGGCCATCCTCATCTCGTTCCCGCTTCCGCTTCTTCCTGCGCACATCATCTGGCTCAACTTCGTAACCGACGGGTTTTTGGACGTGGCGCTCGCGATGGAACCCAAGGAGCGCGGGCTCCTTCACGAAAGGCGCGCCGGCGCGAAGCGGCGCCTCGTGGACCAGCTGATGGTCACGCGGATGGTCGTGATGGCGATACCGATGGCGGTCGGGACCCTCGCCTTGTACAGCCTGTACGCCGAGACGCCTGAGAAAGCATGGACCGTTTCCTTGACGGCGCTCGCCGTCTTCCAATGGTTCAACGCGTGGAACTGCCGATCCGACCGCGAATCAGTCTTTCGGATGAACCCGTTCTCGAATCCGTTCCTCGTCGCCGCGACCGCGTTCATCGTCCTTCTCCAGCTCGCTGCAGTCTACATGCCTTTCATGCAAGGGATACTTCGGACCGTGCCCTTGGCGCTCGATGACTGGCTCCTCATCGTTCCCGTTGCCGCCTCGGTCGTCGTCGTCGAAGAGATCCGGAAGCTCATCGCCCGAGCGACGGGCACGCGAGCCGCACACACGGCCTCCGTGCGCTGATATACTTTCCGTACACACATGACCGACGCCGCCGGCATCGAGACTCCGCAGGGCAGGGGAATCATCGGGAATCGCTGGCTGTATGTTCTCGTCGCAGTCGCCCTCACTCTGATCGCGGGCGTGTTCATCTATCGGGGTATCGTCCTCAAGGAGGAGATATCAGAATTCGAACTTACACCCGTGTCCGCGGACGAAGCGGGAGTGACACCCGATACCGCGTTTATCCTCACGAGCACGGCCGATCTCCATCCGGCCGTGATAGAAAAGCATCTCCGCTTTGCGCCGGAGGCGCGCTTTACCGTGAAGCGCTCCGGAGAGGCGCCGGGAGTTTTCGAGGTGGCGCCTGAGGAGCCCTTGTCGGTCGACACCGTCTATTCCGTCACGATTCCCGAGGGGCCGCTCGCGGCGCGCGACTACGGCTGGGCGTATCAGGTGAAGGCACCGTTCCAGCTCGTCTCTTCCATTCCGGGCGACAAGGCGAACGAGGTCCCGACCAATACCGGCATCGAACTCACCTTCAATCGAGATGGCGCCATCAATCCTGATGCCTCGTTCGAGATAAATCCGGTGGTGCCGGGCCGCTTCAGCGTCTCGGGGGAGACCGTACGCTTCGTGCCCGCGAATCCTCTCGACGAGACGACCCTCTACACCGTGACCGTGAAGGCGGGCCTCAGGGCGGAGCATACCGAGGATGTCCTCCTCAATGACGCGGTCGTCCGGTTGGAGACGGGCCTCCCCTACGGGGAGGGGCGAGAGT
>CAYHKM010000038.1:0-7586 GCA_964357285.1 uncultured Candidatus Saccharibacteria bacterium | reverse complement strand
CACCTCGTTCTTCGCGGGGGCGAAAACGGCCCGAACTACCGCCCGGAGGACCTCGCGAAAGCCCTCTCCGAGATGAAGAAGCATGCCATCAAGAATCCCTCTCTGGTCGTCGACGTGAGTCACGACAATGCGAAGGTGGGCGGCGTCAAGGAAGCGAAGAATCAGGTCGAGGCCGTCCACGAGATACTCACGACCTTGAAGGACCGCCCGGAATTCCGTCCCCTCGTGAAAGGGTTCATGATAGAGAGCTTCATCAAAGAGGGGTGCCAGAAGGTGAGCGCCTCGCACCCGGAGGCGCTCGATCGCGGAGGACTCTCCATCACCGACCCCTGTCTCGGATGGGATACGAGCGAAGGATTGCTCACAGAACTCGCGGAGTTCAAACGAACCTATGATTAACGTGAACCTCAAACGGGTTAAAGACGATTCGTACGACATCGTGGTCGAGCGGGGCCTTTTGGCGCGTCTCCCTGCGCTCCTCGCGAAGCGCTACCCGGCGAGCTCCTATGTCGTCGTCTGTGATCGTACTTCGGCGCGCCTTTTCGGGCGCCTACTCCTCGCGCGCATGAAGAAACGGAATATCGCGGCGCTTCTTGTCGTGATGCCGGACGGTGAGCGCGCGAAAGGCCGGGCGACGAAGGAGATGATAGAGACCGCGATGCTCCGTGCGCGATGCGACAGGAAAACCCTCGTCGTAGCTCTCGGCGGCGGTGTTGTGGGTGACATGGCCGGATTCGTCGCGGCGACCTACATGCGCGGCATTCGCTACGTTCAGGTTCCGACGACCATGCTTGCGATGGTGGACAGCTCAATTGGCGGGAAAACCGGCATCGATACACAGGAGGGGAAGAACACCGTGGGTGCCTTCCACCAGCCCGAGGCGGTCTTCACCGATCCAGAATGCCTCCGCTCCATCCCAAGGGAGACTCTCGCCGCTGGGCTCGTCGAAGCCGCGAAGATGTTCATGACGAGCGATAGGGCAAGCTTCGGATTCCTCGCGAAGAACCTCCCCCGCATCCTCCGCAAAGACATGCGGGCCTTGGAAGCCGTCATCCGCCGCGCCGCTATCGCAAAAGCGCGCGTTGTCTCGAAGGACGAGACGGAAACCGGCCCGCGCATGGTGCTCAATTTCGGGCACACGGTGGGGCACGCGCTCGAAAAGCTTTCCCACTACCGCATCCCGCACGGGGCCGCGGTCGCCCTTGGCATCCTCGTCGAGTCGAGAGCAGCCGCCATGATGGGATTCCTCGCGGATAAAGACCGGGCGAAGGTTGACGGAATGATAGCCGCGCTCGACATCGGCCGCGCCCCCCTCTTGCGATACTCCGCGAAGGACATACTGCAGGCAGCACAGGCCGACAAAAAGAGTGCGAAGGGACATCCGCGCTACATTGTCCTCACAGGCATCGGAAAGGCACTCACGAAGGGTGGCGCGTACGCCCACGCCATTCCGGAGCCAGTAATCGCGCGCGCGTTATCGGATTCACGTTGAACACCATGGCGGGGAACTCATTCGGACAGCTTTTCAAAATAACTACCTTCGGGGAGTCGCACGGGGGCGCTTTGGGGTGTGTCGTTGACGGCTGCCCGCCGGGGATTGCCATCACGGAAGAGGAGATTCAGAAGGAGCTCGACCGGAGGCGTCCGGGCCAGAGCCACATCACGACGCCGCGGAAAGAAGCCGACGTCATTCATATACTCTCCGGGGTGTTCGACGGGAAGACCACGGGGACGCCCATCCTTCTCCTGGCGCATAACACCGACATGCGGCCGGAGGATTACGACCATCTGAAAAACCTCTACCGCCCTTCGCATGCCGATTTCACCTATGTCGCGAAATACGGAAGTCGCGATCCCCGAGGAAGCGGCCGCGCGTCCGCGCGCGAAACTCTCGCACGCGTCGCCGCGGGCGCTATCGCAAAGAAATTCTTGAAAGTCGAGCTCGGCGTTGAGATCGTAAGCTACGTGGAGCAAGTGGGCGACATAAAAACGGACATAGACTACCGGACCGTGACGCCGGAGTCGGTTGACAGGAACATCGTCCGCTGTCCCGACGAGGAGAAAGCCGCCGAGATGATTGCGCTCATCGAAAAAGTGAAAGCGGAGAAGGATTCCGTGGGAGGCATCATCCGCGGCGTCATCAGGAACCTTCCAGCAGGGCTCGGGGAGCCGGTCTTCGACAAGTTTCCGGCGGATTTGGGAAAAGCGATGCTCTCGATAAATGCCGTGAAGGGCTTCGAGTTCGGCTCTGGCTTTGCGGGGGTCGTGGGCCGCGGGAGTGAGCATAATGACGAGTTCTACAAGAGCACGGAGACCGGGCGCGTGCGAACGCGCACCAACAACGCCGGCGGGACCCTCGGGGGCATCACCTCTGGGGAAGACGTCCATTTCAGGGTCGCATTCAAACCCGTCGCGACGATAGGGAAACCACAGAAGACCGTGAACCGGAAAGACGAGGAGGTGAAGCTTTCCGCTGCCGGGCGCCACGACCCGTGTGTCCTCCCGCGGGCGGTCCCTATCGTAGACGCGATGTGCGCTTTGGTCGCGATGGACCACTACCTCCGCCACCGCGCGCAGAACGGGCGCGTATGAAGAAGGTCACGCTCGCCGTATCCGGGGACCGCGGCTCTTTCTCGGAGGAAGCGGGACTCCTCTATGCCTCGCGGGTAGGCATGGAGTCCGAGCTCATCTTCGCAACAGACATGGAGCGCGTCCTTTCGAAGGTCGAAGGGGGCGAGGCAGGACTCGGCATCTTTCCGGTCGTAAATTCTTTGGGCGGCCTCGTGCGTCCCGCGTTCGACGCGATGGGCCGGCATCTTTTCACTGTGATCGACGAACTCGTCATGGAAGTGAACCAGTGCCTCATGGCTCTTCCCGGGGTCGGGAAAGAGGCCGTGACGGAGATTGCGAGCCACTCGCAGGCCCTGAAGCAGTGCGAGCGCTACCTCGAGAGCGCGTTCCCGGGTATTCCTCTCGTCGAGTGGGAAGACACCGCGAAGGCGGCCAAAGACCTCACGGAAGGGAAACTGCCGGGGACGGCCGCCGTAATAGCGCCGGCGCGCTCCGCGGCCTTGTACGGCCTCGCGCTACTCGAGTCGGGGATCCAGGACCGGCGCCCGAACCTGACCACGTTCATCGTCGTCAAGAATCATGAAGCGTAAAAAGCTCACCTTCGGTATCGTGGGCTACGGCCGGTTCGGGCGCCTGTGGGCGCGCGAGCTTTCCCGCCTCGGACGTGTCCTCGTCTATGACAAGAAACGTCCGCGAGAAAAACCGCCGCAGAACGCCTCATTCACGACCCTCGCCGCCACCGCCGCAGCGGATATCCTGTTCCTCTCTGTCCCCATCTCGCGTCTCGAAGCGTGTGTCCGCGAACTCGTGCCTCTTGTCGGGCCCAGAACTGTCGTCATCGACGTGTGCTCCGTGAAGGCCTGGCCCGCCGAGATCATGAAGAAAGCGTTCCCGAAAGGTCAGCCCATCCTCGGGACCCATCCGCTTTTCGGCCCCGATTCAGCCCGCGTCCAGGGCGGCATCAAGGGCCTGAAGATAGTCGTTTCGCGCCTCCGGCGCGCCTCTCCGCGGGAGCGCGCAGTCCTTGCAACTTTTAAGAAACTCGGTCTTACCGTTATACCCGCGACCCCCGAGGAGCATGACCGCGCGATGGCGCGCTCCCAGGCCTTGGTGCATTTTTTGGGGCGGGGACTCGCGGGTTTGGGGCTGCGCGAGCAGAAAATCGCAACTCCCGATTTTCACACCCTCCTCCGGATGCAGGACATGGTCATCAACGATACGAAAGAGCTTTTCACCGACATGCAACGGAAGAACCCGTTCGCAGCTGACATCCGTGCGCGCTTCTTGAACCGCTTGGAGCGGCTCGAAGCGGAGATCGCCGCCGCGGGAGGTGTCATGAGCGCCCGAAAAGAAATAGAGCGCATCGACCGAGAGATGCTGTCCCTCCTCGCGTCGCGAGCCGCGCTTTCGCGCGCGATTGGCAAAGTGAAGCGCATGAAAGGGATTCCCATCCGGGATCGCACTCGCGAGCGCAAGCTCGAGCTGATGCGGGCGCGCCGCGCGCGGACGCTCGGCCTCGATTCGTCGTTCGCGGAACGGCTCTTTCGCTCCGTCGTCGCCGATTCGAGGCGGCTTCAGGAAACCAGACGATGAAACGGCGCATCCTCCGCATCCGCGGTTCCGAGACCGGCGAGGTACACAGTCTCGCTCTCGCGAAGATGGACGCGGGCGAGAAGGTCTACAACCTGTCGACCGGCGAGCCGATGGTGCCTGTTGCGAAGACGGTGGTACACGCTGTCCATGCGGCGCTCGCCCGCGGAAAAACGTTTTATCCGCCCACGTCCGGCATTCCGGCCCTCAAGCGTGCCGCTGCGCGCTGGATGAACGGTACTCACGGCAGCAACAGCTACACGCCGCAGGAAACTTTGGTCGTTCCCGGAGGCAAGTTCGGCATTTTCATGTTGCTGCAGGCGCTCATCCGGAAAGGTGACGAAGTCCTGATTCCCGCGCCGTACTGGGTGTCGTATCCGTCCATGGTGCGCATTTTCGGCGGCACGCCCCGCTTTCTCCGCTCGAGCGAGCGCTCAGGTTGGAAGATTTCCGCGTCCGATGTGATTAAAAACGTAACCCGGAAAACGAAAATCCTCATCATAAATAGTGGCACTAACCCGACCGGGGCGCTCTACTCTCGCAAAGAACTCGGGGCAATCCTCAATGCCGCCTGGAGGAAAGGCCTCTTCGTCATCTCCGACGAGGTGTACAGCGGGCTCGCCTATGACACCAGATACGTGTCGGCCGCGTCTTTCCCGCGGCATCGCGCGGATGTCGCTATCATCGAGAGTACATCGAAAAGTTTTGCCATGACCGGCTTCCGCGTTGGATTTGTTTTTCTTAAAGACCCCGCTCTTATGAAAACCATAACGGGTCTCGTGAGCCAGTCCGCAACCGGAGTCGCCACGATGAACCAATGGGGCGCGCTTGCAGCGCTTAAGGATGCAAAGCGCATCACCGCGCGCGTCCGCGCTTCGATGCGGGAGAGGCGCGATGCGTTCGCGGAGACATTCGAAGCGGCATTCGGACGGAAACTCGTTCTCCCGCCCTCCGGCATCTACGCATTTATCTCCCTCAAGGACCTCGGGTGGAAGGGGAGAGACTCGGTCGCGTTCTGCCGGAGAGCCCTCGATGAAGTGAACGTTGCCATCGTCCCGGGGCGCGGATTCGGAGCCGAGGAGTATGTGCGGATGTCGTTTGGGGGAGACCCCAAGGTCACTGGGGGCGGCGTCCGTGCGCTCGCGCTCTGGATCAAGAAGCGAGGGAAAAATCGATAGTCCGCTCCTCGAGGTTTACCCGCTCCACGGTGAAGGAAGCCGGATCGCCGAGGCGTATGCGCCTCTTCGTCGCGCGGCCTACGGCCGCGAATTTCTTCGGATCATACTCGTATGTGTCGTCCGTCAATGTCGCGAGACGCACCATCCCGTCCGCGCCGGTTGCCTCGTCCTCGATGTAGATGCCCCATTCGGTCACGCCCGAGATGACGCCCGCGCGCCTCTCCCCGATCAGCTTCGCGAAATACTCGACCTGCTTCAGCTTCACTGACGCGCGCTCCGCTTCCGCCGCGTCCACTTCGCGCGCGGAGGCATGGACGGCCATCTCTTCGATGTGCGTGGGGTCGTCGGTCACTTTCTTCCCTTCGAGGATAGTCGCGAGGGTGCGGTGTACCATCATGTCCGGGTAGCGCCGGATGGGGGAGGTGAAGTGCGCATAGTCGTCGAACGCGAGGCCGTAGTGGCCGATGTTCTTCGTGGTGTAGACGGCCTTGGCCATCGACCGGATGGTCGCGGTCGAGATGAGACGCTCCTCGGGCTTGCCCTTCGCCTCCGCAAGGACGCGGTTCAGGTCCTTCTGCGAGGCTCCCTGCCTCGACAATGTCAGTTGGTAGCCGATGGCGCTGAGGAACACCGCGAGCTCGCCGAGCTTATCCGCATTCGGTACGTCGTGGATACGGTAGACGAAGAGGCGATTTTTCCGGCCCAGGCGTTTTGAGACGAGCGAGGCGACCTCCCGGTTCGCGAGAAGCATAAGCTCTTCGATAAGCTGGTGACTTTCGGTATAGACGGTGCGTTTGAACGAAACCACCTCGCCCGCGGCATTCAAGACCGGCTTCACCTCGTCGGTTCCGAACATGATGGCGCCCTCCTCGAAGCGCTTTTTCCGGAGTGCGGAGGCGAATCGCCAGAGGGCCGAGAGTTCTTTGTGGTAGGGGAGACCGGCTTTTGCGAGCGAGGCGTCGGCTTCGTCGTAGGTGAAGCGCTTTGCCGAGCGGATCACGGTCCGTCCGAACCACCGCTCTATGACCGCGGCACCCTTCACAGTGAACACCGCCGAGAACGTGAGGCGCTCGACCTCGGGCTTCAAGGAGCAGAGGTCCTCCGACAGCTCCGGTGGAAGCATCGGGATGGTGCGGTCGACGAGATATACCGAAGTCGCCCGTTTCTGCGCCTCGCGGTCGATAACGGAACCGCGCGGGACATAGTGGGTCACGTCCGCGATGTGGATACCTATCTCTTCGCTTCCGTCGGGGAGAGCGCGGTAGGAGATCGCGTCGTCGAAGTCCTTCGCGGTCTCGGGGTCGATGGTCACGGTCGGCACACCCCTGAAATCCTTCCTTGATATATCGACTTCGTAAGTCGATAAATTAGAATACTGCGAGTGGAGTTTTTTCGCTTCGGTGGCGACGTCCGGCGGAAATCCGGAGTCGAACCCGCGCCCGAGCGCTATCGCGCGCATTTCGGTGTCGTGCTCGCCCGCGGGTCCCACGATCTCCCGGACCTTCGCTTTCGGGGGGCTTGCGTCCCACTCGACGACGTCGACGATGGCCTTGTGCCCCACGGGAGCGCCCGGAGAGCCCACTACGTGGAAGTCGAAATAGACGCGTGGGTCGTCGGCGCGGAGCGCTATCCCGGTCGGTGTCTTCACGAGCTCTCCCACGAAGGAGCCGCGCTTGCGCTCCAAGACCCCGACCACGCGCCCCACCGTCTCCCTCTGCCCCTTGCGCGTCATTATCTCGACGAGGTCGCCGGAGAGGGCGCCGCCAAGCCCATCGCGAGGGATGGGAATGTCGCCTTTCTCTTGGAGGAGGAATCCGCGTCCCCCGCGGGTCACGTCTATGATGCCGACGGTCCGCATCGGAGAAGCCCCTGATTTCCGTGCTTTCTTCACTAGTATCTAGAGTGTAACACTTGTTGGTTTTTTTTGATTCTTTGATCCTATAATAAGCATATGGCTCCTCAAAAACTTGAAGGCCCGCAGTCGTTCGATCCCGATGGGGATAGAAAGTGGACGTGCATGAACATATGCCTCAGTATTGGTCTCTCCGAAGCCGCTTGCAGGTGGCTTTGTTTTCTTGACCCCTCCGACTGACTTCGTTTCCGTTTTGACTGTTGAGCGTACTTTTGCTACAGTCCCTCGATGCTCGCCATACGCTTCCAGAGGATCGGCCGGAAGAACGACCCGTCGTTCCGCATCATCGTGTCCGAAAAGGCCCGGAGTCCCAAGGCGGGGAATCCTCTCGAGGT
>CAYHKM010000037.1:2233-7686 GCA_964357285.1 uncultured Candidatus Saccharibacteria bacterium | reverse complement strand
GGGGGTACCGGGGGGGGGGTGCTTTCTAACCCCACCGGGCGAAAAAAAAAATAGCGCCCCCCCGCTGGGGGGGTACTTTTTTTTTTTGCGGAGGGGGAGGGATTCGAACCCCCGTAGCCCGAAGGCGCCTCGTCTACAGCGAGGTGTAATTGACCGCTCTACCACCGACGCATGCCTGCTTCGCAGGCATAAGGTAGGGTATTTCTCCCACCTACAGCCTGCCTCACTACGTTCGGCATCGGCTGTTCCCGCTTCGCGGGACCGGAAGAAACGCAAAGCAGTTTGCGTTTCTTCCACCGACGCTTGTGCGCTTCGCAGACAAGGGGGATTCTAACAGATTTCAGGTTGCTTTTGAACCGGCGCCCGTCTCTACCTTCGCGCGATGGGGCTTCGAGGCGCGTGCGCTTCGGACCACATCGAACACGAACTCCTCGCCTTTCATGCCGACCATCACAGTCCCGCCTTCCATGACGCCCTGGGAAACCATGAACGATGCAACAGGAGTCAGTATCTTGGTCTGGATGAGGCGCTTCAGGGGGCGCGCGCCGTACTGCGGGTTGTAGCCGGTCTTCGCGAGGTAGTCGTACACTTCCGTTTTTATCTCGAGCTTGATGTCCTTCATCTTGAGGCGCTTCTGCACGAGGGCGACCTGCATATCGACGATCTTCCTGATAGCGTCAGATGACAAGATGTTGAAGATGATGACGTCGTCCAAACGGTTCAGGAACTCGGGCCGGAAGTAATCCTTCAGCTTCTCCGCCACCTTCTCTTTCACGACTTGATACTGTCCCGCGTCATCGCCCGCCGTCGAGAAGCCGAATGTTGACATCTTGTCGATGAACTCGGAGCCGATGTTCGAGGTCAGTATCACGATGCTGTTCTTGAAATTGACTTTCCTGCCCTTCGCATCGGTCAGGTGTCCGTTATCGAGGACCTGGAGGAGGATGTTGAAAACCTCGGGGTGCGCCTTCTCTATCTCGTCGAAAAGGACGACCGCGTAGGGGCGGTGCCGGATCTTTTCCGTGAGCGCCCCGCCCTCCTCGTGGCCGACGTACCCCGGAGGCGAGCCGATCATCTTCGAGACGGAGTGCTTCTCCATGAACTCGCTCATGTCGACGCGGATGGTGGCGCTCTCGTCATCGAACATAAACTTCGCAAGCGCCTTCGAAAGCTCGGTCTTCCCGACGCCGGTAGGGCCCAAGAAAAGGAACGAACCGATGGGGCGGTTCGGGTCCGCGATGCCGACCCGGGAGCGCTTGACCGCATCCGACACGATTTTCACCGCCTCATCCTGCCCAACGACGGACGCCTTCAGTTCCTCCTCCATGCGCGCGAGTTTTTTCGCTTCCGCCTCGAGCATCCGGGAGACGGGGACGCCGGTCCAACGCGAGACGACCTGCGCGATGTCGACCTCGGTCACCTCTTCCCTCAATATCCGCCGGGAGCGTTGGAAACGCTTCAGCTTCCCCTGCTCCCGCTCGAGGTCTTTCGTGAGAGCAGGGAGATTCCCGTAGCGTATCTCCGCGACGCGCGCGAGGTCGGCGCGGGCTTCGGCCGACTCCGCCTCTGCCTTGAGCTGGTCTATCTCCTTCTTGAGCTTCCCTATCGCGCCCAGAACCTCCTTCTCGTTCTTCCACTTCTGCTCCAAGTCCGACGTCTGCTCTCGCAGTTCCGCTATCTCTTTCTCGATGGCCTTCATCCGCGTCTTCACGCCCTTCCCGGCATGGCCGTCCGCGATGTGCGCTTCCTCGTCTTTCTTCAAAGCCGCGAACTCGATCTCGAGGCGCCGGATCTTGCGATCCGTCTCCTCAAGTTGGGGCGGCTTGTTTTCGAGGGAGATCTTCAGGGCTGACGCGGCCTCGTCAATGAGGTCGACGGCCTT
This sequence comes from uncultured Candidatus Saccharibacteria bacterium, assembly GCA_964357285.1. Classification (GTDB taxonomy): domain Bacteria; phylum Patescibacteriota; class Minisyncoccia; order Phycocordibacterales; family Phycocordibacteraceae; genus Phycocordibacter. Next base: position 5,804 of record CAYHKM010000037.1, on the reverse strand, counting down.
GTCCGGGAGGAAGCGATCCGTGATGTAGCGGGCGGAGAGGTCGACCGCAGCGACGATGGCATCGTCCGTGATGCGCACCCCGTGATAGAGCTCGTACTTCTCCCGGAGTCCCCGGAGGATCGCTATCGCGTCCTCGGCCGACGGCTCCTGCACATACACGGGCTGGAAGCGGCGGGTCAAGGCAGGGTCGCGCTCTATGTGCTGCTGGTATTCCTTCAGGGTCGTCGCCCCAATGACGCGAAGCTCTCCCTTTGAGAGAGCGGGCTTCAGCATGTTCGAAGCGTCCATCGCGCCTTCAGCGGCGCCGGCACCCACCAAGGTGTGTACCTCATCGATGAAGAGGACGACTTTCCCTTCAGACTTTTCTATCTCCTTCATGATGGTCTTCAGTCGCTCCTCGAACTCGCCGCGATATTTCGTGCCCGCGATGAGGAGTCCCAAGTCGAGCGTGAGGAGCTCCTTGTTCTTCAAGGACTCGGGTACATCGGCGACCGCCATGCGCTGCGCGAGCCCTTCCGCGATGGCGGTCTTGCCGACGCCGGCTTCACCTATGAGGATCGGGTTGTTCTTCGTACGGCGCGAGAGTATCTGGATGACGCGGCTTATCTCGGTGTCGCGACCGATGACCGGGTCGAGCTTGTTTTCGGAGGCGAGGCGCGTCAGGTTCCGGGTGTACTTGCCCAAGGCGCGGAACTTCTTCGGCGCCTCCGCTTCCGTAGTGCGTCCGGCCCGAAGTTCCTGCATGACCGACATGATCGCGGTCTTCTCGATGCGGAAGCGATTGAAAATCTCGGCGGCGGGACCGGGATGTTGCAGCACTCCGAGAAAGAGATGCTCGACCGAGACGAAGGACTCGCCGAACGAGGACGCGATCTTCACTGACGACTCCAAAGCCTGCGCGAGGTCGGGCGTCAAATAGAGCTGGTAGCTCGGTGAGAGGGTCGAACCCGAGGGCGGGGTCTCAAGAAGCTCGATGAGGGAATCCGTGAAGAGGACCGAGTCGATGTCCAGGCGCTCAAGGATGGCGACGACGATGGAGTCTTCCTGAAGGACGAGAGCGGCCGTCAAGTGAAGCGCGGAGACGTGATTCTGACCGCGTTCGATCGCGAGCTCGTGCGCTTTCCGCACCGCTTCCTTGGCCTTGGTCGTGAAGTTGCCGAACGGAGGAGGCATATATACACAGTATACCAAGACGCCTACCCCAGAACCAAGCGGTGGGTTTCGCCGGGCTCTCGGTTCAGCGAGAAGGCGTCGAAGTCGCGCGAACGAGGGATAGGGCGGTCACGATGTCACTTATGGATACGAACGCGCCGTTGCCGCCCTCACCTTTCGAGACCGCGGTTGTGATACCGACGAGGTCTCCAAAGACGTTTACGAGGGGAGAGCCCGGGACCAAGGGGTCAAGGATGCTCGTGTCTATCACGCGGACGGGAGTCGTCGAACCGGAGTCGACGCGCACATCCGCGAGGAGGGCACGCGCCGTGACGGCGCCCAAGGCGACGCGTTCGTTCGTGATGGAGACCAAGGCGATGGCACTCGCACCGAGCTTCACTGACCCGGTATCGGAGATATGGAAGGGGGCGGGGGCAGTGGTCGAAGCGCTCTTGGGCGTGAGGAGAGCGATACCTACTTCAGGGAAACGCACGGACACGCTGTAGACACCGACATCACTCCCGAATTGCACGAGATGCTCCGGCCCCACGACCGTGCCGTCGGTCGCAAGGAGGTTTGGCGCGATGGGGACCGCGAACGCGACCACGGGAGAGCTCGTCGAGGTGCCCGAGAAGATGCGGCCGGTTTGCGACAAGGCCTCCGCGATGGATTTCGTCATGAGGTCTTCTTCTTTCACGACGACAGTAGTTTCTTTGGTTACTACCCTCTCCGCGCCCCCGGACGGCGCGACCGTTTCTACGGTGCGTTCGATGATATGGTTCACCGTCTGCGTTACCGCGGGAGGCGCTTGCGCGAGCAAAGACACGGTCACGATGCCCGTCGCGATGGAGGTCACGAACGACACGAGAAGGACGAGGAGGATTATTTGCGTGGTATTCAGCTCTTCGAGATCCATTGGGCCACAGTATACATCAGTGAGCGGGCGATCCTCGACGCGCGCGGCGGATATGAAAAACGCTCCCGCGAAGGGGAGCGCTAGAAACGGGTATATGCAAAAAGCAGCGGAGCGAGTACGGCTGTTTATCCGCGAGCGGTCGCGAGCCCTACGATAAGGAGCGCGATGAAAAGGTCTCTGATAATTTCTGGAAACTCCATAGAGCCGATTTTACCATATTTTAAAAATAATGTCAACGAATCGGCGGCCCGTAGCTGTCGGATCGAACCGCGGGGGCATCGACCGCTCCCCTCTTCGTATACTGTCAGAACGTTTGCAAGGTTGCAAGCGATTTCCGGAGTGCGACGACCGCCCGATCGGCTTCCTCCGCGGTCGCGCGGGGTCCCAAGGAGAAACGGATGGTCGAGCGGGCAAGCGCATCATCGCCCGTGAGAGCGAATACGACCTCGGAGCGGCCGCCCCCGGAGCCGATACAGGCAGAGCGGGGGGTGACCGCGACTCCTTCCCGGTCCATGAGGACCGCGAGGTAGTCACCGTCCGCTCCGGGGATGGCAAAACAGGCATTCCCGGCGATGCGGCGCTTCCTGTCGCCCAGAAGCCGCGCTCCCGAAGAAACGGCAAGTACCCCCTCTATCAGCCGGTCACGGACGGCCTCGAGTCGTCCTACCCCCGCCTCTCGGCCCTCCTTTGCGAGCTCGAACGCAAGGGCCGCGCCCACGATGCCGGGGACGTTTTCGGTCCCCGGGCGGATTCCCCGCTCCTGGCTCCCCCCGCCCATAAAGGGTGCGAGCGGGACCGAGGAATCGCGGTAGAGGACGCCGATTCCTTTCGGACCTCCGAGCTTCTGGGCGTCGTAGGATACGAGCCCCGCGCGAAGCGCGTGCGGAGAGGCGTCGAGCGAGAGGAGTGACTGGGCGGCATCCGCGTGGAGGACGGGAAACTTCGCCTCGGGGGCCTTTTCGGCAAGGAATACCGCGGGAGCTTCGCTTCGCTTCGCGAGCGCGTCTCCCAACTTCGCGATGGGCATCACGGTGCCGAGCTCGCTCTGGACGTGAGCGAGTGTCACGAGTGCGGTCTCCGGCCGCACGGCCGCGAGTATGTCTTCCACCTCGACGATGCCGTTCCCGCGGGGGGGGACGCGCGCCACCCGGACGCCCGCCCGCTCGAGATCGGCAAGGGTCTCCATGACCGACGAATGCTCGAACGTCGAGGAGACGATGTGGAGCTTCGCGGGGGCGATGTCGCGCTTCCCGAGCGCTTTCACGAGGCCGCGGATGGCGAGGTTATTCCCTTCCGTGCCACCCCCGGTAAAGGTGAGCTCGTCGGGCTTCACGGCGAGCGAGCGTGCGATCCGCTCCCGCGCCGCACTCATCGCTTGGAACGCCGCGCGACCTTCCGCGTGCGGCGCGGAAGGATTCCCGGAGTATGCGAGGGTCGCGCGCGCGGGCCCGCGCGCGCCCCCGGGGTCCCTGGGCGCGGCGGCCGCCCCATCGAAGTTGCTGG
>CAYHKM010000037.1:0-2223 GCA_964357285.1 uncultured Candidatus Saccharibacteria bacterium | reverse complement strand
CCCCCCGACTGCGGTTGCCCGCGCGCGCCCCGGGCGGGGGGGGGGGGGTATTCTTCCCGTTTTTTGGGGGGGGGGGCGGGGGGGGCCCGGGCCGCCACCGCGGGATCCATGGGCGCGGCGGACGCCCAATCGAAGTAGATGCGCTTCGGCCGGAAAAACATGAGGACAGTATAGACCGGCGCGCTATACCCCTTACCACTTTTTTCAAAAGTGGTAAGGGGTATACTTTCCGGATGAACGGATTCGACGTCGCCCTGTTCCAGTTCATCGAGGCCGCGAGCGAGAATCCCGTCGTTTCGGGATTGACCGTTCTCATGGTCTTCGCTTTGACCCTCCATATTGTTCTTTTTGAGAGACTCCGCGTGCTTCTCCGGGGCAGCGACGGAAAATCCCTCGAAGGGACGATACGGAAGCTCGGGGAACGCGCTGAGGCTCTCGAGAAGCATGCGAAGGAAACCACGCTCATCCTCAAGGAGACGGACGATCGCCTCGCGCGGAGCGTGCAGGGCGTGTCCGTGAAGCGATTCGACCCATTCCAGAATGCCGGCGGCCAACAGAGTTTTGCGACGGCGCTCCTGTCAGAAGCGGGCGACGGGGTGGTCATATCGGGGATCCATGCGCGGGACGGCGTCCGGGTGTACGCGAAGCACGTGAAGGGATTCGGCTCTGTGCGCGAGCTCTCGGAGGAGGAGCGTGAAGCAATCGCCGAGGCGAAGAAGTCCGTGGAATAGGCGGCCTCCTCACTAGCATCCTTACTAGCATCCTTGCACGAGTCCTCCTCGCGTGCTTTCATCCGCTGTAATGAAAGAGGACGGGAACCTGTGCCGCCAGCCGGTCGTCGCTATCGTGGGCCACATCGACCACGGAAAGACGACCCTCTTGGACTACATACGGAAGACCGCAGTCGCCGCGAAGGAGAGGGGTGGCATCACGCAGCGCATTTCCGCCTACGAAATAGAGCACACGACCAAGGAGGGCGAGAAGCGCGCGCTCACGTTCATCGACACGCCCGGACACGAAGCGTTCCAGAACATGCGCCGTCGCGGTGCCTCCGCCGCCGACATTGTGATTCTCGTGGTTGCCGGGGACGATGGAGTGAAGCCACAGACCATCGAAGCGTACCGGGCCATCGAGGACGCGAAGGTACCGTTCATCGTCGCGTTCACGAAGATAGACAAAGAGAACGCGAACCTCGACCGCGCGCGCGAAAGCGTCCTTCGGGAAGGCATTTACCTCGAGGGCCTGGGCGGCGACGTCCCCCATGTCGCACTGTCTGGAAAGAGCGGCGACGGCGTTCCGGAGCTGTTGGACCTCGTCATCCTCGCCGCCGACCTCCATGGCGTCTCATGTGATGCAGACGCGCCTGTCCGCGCGACCGTCATCGAATCATCCCGGGATTCGCGCTCCGGCGTCTCCGCGACCGTCATCGTCCGCGAGGGAACGCTCAGCGCCAAAGGGTTCGCTGTCGCGGGAAGCGCCTATGCTCCCCTCCGTATTATCGAAGATTTCACCGGAAAGAAAGCCGTGGAGGTCAGGTGCGGCAGACCCGCGCGCGTGAGCGGCTTCAGCGAAGAGCCAGCGGTCGGGACCGTACTTACCGCGGTCGCCGACAAGAAAGAGGCGGAAGGGCTCGCGGCAAAGAACGCGAAGCCGAAGTCTCGCGGGAAGAGCGTCTCCGGAGAGGGCGACGGGCGCGTTACCGCACGGGTCGTCCTCAAGGCCGACACCGCAGGGTCCTTGGAAGCCCTTGAGTACGAGCTCGGGAAGATCCCTCGCGAGCGCATCGACATACTCGTCGTGTCCCGAAGCATCGGTACCGTCACCGAAGCTGACGTGAAGCTTCTCGCGGGCTTCACACCCGCGATAGTCGCGGGGTTCAACGTGAAGGTCGAGCCCATGGCGAAAGATCTCGCCGAGCGCCAGGGTATTGTTGTCGAGACCCGCGGCATCATCTACGAGCTTGCCGACTGGCTCGCGGCAAAGGCGAAGGAACTCGCGCCGCCCCTGCCTGAAATCGCGCCGGCTGGCGCCGCGCAGATCGCAAAACACTTCTCTACCGCCGGCTCGAAGTACGTCGTCGGCGGCAGGATGACGGAGGGAGCGCTCTCGGTCGGCGACCGCGTCGTCATCACGCGCCGCGGCATCGAAGTCGGTACTGGAAAGATCCTGAACCTCCAGCGGGACCGGGCGAACGTGTCGGAAGTCTCGGAGAAATCTGAATTC
>CAYHKM010000036.1:0-7885 GCA_964357285.1 uncultured Candidatus Saccharibacteria bacterium | reverse complement strand
TTCGTCGTGGGCTTGATGCCGACGATCTCGACTTCCTCGCCGATCTTCGCCTTCCCGCGCTCGATGCGGCCCGTCACCACCGTGCCGCGGCCTTCGATCGAGAAGATGTCTTCGATCGGCATCAGGAACGCCTTATCAAGGTCGCGCTGGGGGACCGGGATGAATTCATCGAGGGCTTTCACGAGTTCCATGATCTTTCCAGACCACTCGTTCCCGGGAGCGGAATTCTCGAGTGCCTTCAAGCCCGAACCGCGGATGACCGGGGCGTCCTTTCCGTCGAAGCCGTGCTTCGTGAGGAGCTCGCGGACCTCTTCTTCGACGAGATCGACGAGGTCTTTGTCGTCCACCATGTCCACCTTATTGAGAAAAACGATGACCTTGGGGACGCCGACCTGCTTTGCGAGGAGGATGTGCTCACGCGTCTGGGGCATCACGCCGTCGGTCGCTGCGACAACGAGGACCGCACCGTCCATCTGCGCGGCGCCGGTAATCATGTTCTTAATGTAGTCGGCGTGTCCGGGAGCATCGATGTGCGCGTAGTGACGCGCGGGCGTCTCGTACTCCGAGTGTGAGAGCGATATCGTGATGCCACGTGCCTTCTCTTCAGGAGCGTTGTCGATCTGGTCGACGCCTTTCACCGTCGCCGTATAGCCCGCGCCGGCCTTGGAGAGGACGTTCAGGATGGCAGCGGTGAGAGTGGTTTTGCCGTGGTCAACGTGGCCGATGGTGCCGACGTTCAAGTGCGGCTTGGTGCGTGCGAACTCTACCATAAGATGATTAGTTATTTATATAGTTTTTTTGTAAGTCAAAGAGCGGACCCGCTCTCTTTTCGTCGAGACCCGCAAGAGGTTTAGACGAAAAAAACGCGTGAAGCGTTACGGCTATACTAGCGCATAGCCGAAAAGAGTCAAGAAAACCCGCCTTCTGGCGGGTTTTCTTGAACTGCGCTAAGGGATTTGCAACCCTCCCCCGCCGGACGGCTGGGGCTGGAGGTACGGCTGCGGCTCCGAGAGAACGAACCCGACCGGGACGCCGCACATGTAGTAGCTCGTCGAGAGGTCTGCCCAGAAGACCGAAGTGACCTGTTTGAACGCTTCACCGAAGCGGGAGCGCGCGAACACAGGCTCGTTCTGGACGTCAACAAGCGAGCCCACCGAGCATGAGGTGCAGCCGCCGCTCGTGATGTCATCTTCGTTCGGGATAGCGAACGAGGCGTTCACAAGCTCGCAGTGGTCCTGTCCATGCCCGGCGTAGTCGGCAATCTGGTAATACGTACCGGTCTCGCTTACGCTCATGTAGAGCTTGTATTTCGTGTTCGTTCCGCACAGGACCGCGCCGACCCAGCCGCCATAGCGCTGCGAGTAACCGACGTACCGAGGGCCCGAGCACGACGGGGTTCCGTATGTCGAGAACGAGTACAGCTTCCAGTATGAGGGGACCGCAGGAAGCGAGGTCGTGGTCTTCACGAAGCTGAACGGAGAATCGCTCTTGTCGTCGACGTATCCTGAATTGTCTGCCTTGAGACCGGTCGCGTAGATCTTGAACACTGCGGACGAACCGTCCTTCAATTCAGGAAGGTTTTCCGCGATGGGGTTGTGTGTGTGAACCCACTCAAAGTTGTCGGGGCGCCCAGACGCCGGCAGGTCCTTCGCGAGCCAGTAGTACCACTGATCATTCTTGTAGAGCGCGAACGAAAGCGTCTTGAGGCCAGTGATGAGCGTCTTGATGTCCCACTGCTTCGTGGGGTCTATGCTCTCGCCGCCGTTCGGCGAGATGACCCGCACAGACGCGAGGCCACCGATCATATTCACTTGAACGCTGTCGCCACGGGTACTGCCGTCGGGCTTCGTGCACGTAACGTATATCGCCGTGGAAGAACCCGGCACTGGGGCGTACGCATAGCCGTTGAATGTGGAGCCAATCGGATATTTGTTGCCGAACTCGACGCCAGGGCCGCCGTTTACGGTTTCTCGAACCCCGTTCAACATGCACGTACTGAACGTCGCGCCCATTGTGAAGGTAACGGTGACCGGCTGATTGTCGGAAAGCGTCACGGGGCCGTCGGAACCGTTGACCTTGATATCGACGCCGCGCGGCAGGAGCGTAAAGAGCCAGTCACTCTGGTCGGATTTCCCGGTCGTAGCGTTCTTCAGGTAGACGCGGTATTGGCCCGGCGCGGCCCACGTTTGGTAGTCGTTCAGGTTGAAGTAGGTGTGGAGGGAGGCCTTGCCCGTATCCATGACCCGCCCGACCGTGCTTCCATCAGATTTGAGAAGGTAGACAGTTACCTGATTCGAAGGATTTACATCCGGATTGTAGCCGTACGGTGACCATGTAATGGTGTTCAACTGCCCTATCTCCCACTGCTCGCTGCCATTCGGCGCGGTCACGGTAATCGTCGGAGTGCTCGATGACGCTTCGGTCGTATCCGTGAGCGAAGCACAGCCCGGGTCTGACGGGTAATCGATAAGTCCGTTCCCGTCGTTGTCGACACCATCCGAGCATTGGGTTAGCGTCGTTCCGGTCCCCCCGCGGGTGAAGACGAGGCCTCCTGACGGGAGGCCAGGAATGCCATAGCCGTTCGTCCAATCAACGTCCCCGAACTGCGAGGTGGTCGTTGAGTTAGGAGACCAGATGAATCCCCAGTCCTTTTCGGGGGCGAACGCCGCCATAGTGAGAAGTGAGCCGTCCGAGCCCGGGAAATTGCCATCCCCGACGAGTCTCGTCGTCACAAAAGATCCGGTGCTCGCGCCGGTCACGCTGGCCCGCACCTCCAAGTAGCGGACGCTTCCCGCGGGAACGAAGAGCGGCCTAGGAAATTCAAAGGTATTGAGCGAGGTTCTGGTCGCGAGCAGACCGCCTGACCCGAAGCCCGAGACAGGGAGAGAGTAATTGCTGTCTTCGAAACCATACATCGTTACGTTGCTAAGCGATACACCGGAAGCGGTTGTGACTACACGTACGCGCCCGATGCTTATCGGCCCATGCGAATCCGCGGCCACCTTGATGCGCGTCAGACGCCCGTCCTCGATGCCCGACGTAGACAGAGAGCCGAGGCCGACTGTAGGAAACGACCTCACGAGGCGCACTCCTGCGACCGTCGCCGAGCCCGAGGGAGAGATGGTCGAGCCCGAGGAAGACCCCGTGCCCCATGCGCCGCCGTAATTCAATCGGATGAAGTCTCCGGAATGCGTGACTATTTGTCCGTTGCCAATATTCGCAAAATCAGCTTTCACCGTCAGAACCTTGTCGGTATCACGCGGGAGAAGGACCGTCTGGGTGAAGTTAACCGGGGCCGAGCCAGCGCCGCCTATGAAGTACCCTTCACCCACCTTGGTCGCGCCGTCGTACACCGAAACTTTCGTGACATCACTCGGGAATGCGCTTGCAATGATAACGAGCTTATAGAGATTCACGTTCTCCCCCGTAGCACGGAATTTAAACGCACCAGTGAGAACATCCGTTGAGCCGGCAGCAACGAGCTTGTAAGAAGGACTCGATGCGTCGAGCGACACGGACACCGCGCCGACCGTGGACGTGGTCGAGGAAACGACGATAGAGATGGTGCGCGTGCCCCCCTTCGCTCCTAAAGATGCGGTAAACGTGCCGGGCGCTGTGTACGTGTGCGTCTTCGTGAACGTGTCCTTGCAGCTATCTGCGGGGATAGCGATCAGCTCGGATTGCCCGTCACCGTAGTAGAGCGTGAAGTATCCGCCGCCACAGCCGGCACCCGTGTCCCCCGTAAAGGTGACGTAAAGTGGGGCAGCGCCCGAGGTTGGATACGCCGAGAACAAAGCCGATGTCGCATCCAAACACTGCCACCCGTTCTGGCAGCCGTTCGCGCCATAGGTCGGCTTAAGCGTTCCGTTTGCGCACTCGATAGGCACCCACGCGATTGCCGGACAAATCTGAGGAGGGATGATGGAGGGTATCGTCGTGGTCGTGGTGGTAGTGCCGCCGCATACCCGCGCTATCACGGCGCGCGTGAGCGTGCCCACGATGCCGAATGAAGGTAGTCCCTGCTCTTTCTGAAGCTGGATGACGAATTTCTGGGTAACGGAGCCGAAATAGCCAGTAACGATTTCCGAGGGGTCGATGTTGTAGTAGCCGGAAAGGAAACGCTGGAGTTCTGAGACTTGCCCCCTGGTCGCCGCATCGCGTGCGCCCCGCTGCATCGTGATCGAGAGCTTGGGGCAATAGGGTGGGTATGCGTCGGGAGGAGGAACGGAACCGATTCCGTAGTCGTCGGCTACGGTCGTCTGACCAAGGACCACGCCCTGAAGGGAAAGCGAAACGTTCTGCGTGACTGACTCGCTTACGCCGAAAGAATTAAGGAGCTCGAGGACGGATTGCACTTGCGGCACCGAAAGAGCGGCCTGAGTAATAAAAGGAGTTGTGATAAATAAAAAAGCCACGGCGAGAATCGCGCCGCGGGTGAACAAGCGTAACATATGCGTTCAGGGTACCACTCGCATGCGGAGAAGCAACGGAGAATGTTACGCGCTAACGGCAGAAGAGAAACGGGTATAGTGTCTGGGGTGAAAAAGCCATTGCGATACGCGTTCTTCGCTCTCCTTGCGCTCGTCCTCATCGCAGGCGCTGCGATCCTTTCGCGGGAACCGCGGGGCGACCGAGAGTGGGTGGATGAATTCGTCCGGACGCCAACCGCATGGGAAAACGGGATCGGTGTGTTCTATATCAGAAACGTTCGCGACTGGACGTACGGGACCGGTTCGGTGCTTTCAAAAGATTGGATAGACGAGGTGGAGGCGGACCCAAGAAAGATTACGCGGGCATGGTTCATGGAAGAGCCCTTCCCTTCGTGGAGCGCGGTCGGGCACACCTACCTCTCGTTCGAGTTCAACGACGGTACGGCGCTCTCTTTCTCGGTCGAGGCGCGCATGCAAAAGGGACAGAACTATTCGGCGCTGCGTGGCCTGTTCCAGCAGTACGAACTCACCTACTCATGGGGAACGGAGCGTGACTTCCTCGCGCGGCGCATCCTTCTTCTGGGACACTCGGTGCGCATGTACCCGCTCGCCATCGAACCGGACGTGGCCCGAGCACTGTTCCGCGCCCTGGCAGAGAAAACCACCGAGCTCGCAGGACATCCGCGCTTTTACAATACTTTGACGGCAAATTGCACAAACATCCTCGCGGAGATAGTGAACGGCGCGTATCCGGAAAGCATCCCGTACGACATCTCGTGGAATTTCCCCGGTTCGTCCGACTCGTTCCTCATGAGTATGGGTTACATCCGAGCGGAAGGTTCGGTCGAGGAGGAACGGTCGCGCCACGACCTCGGACAGTATCGCGAAGAAATCGCGCATATAGCAACGTCGGACCAGAAGATGTTCAGTGGAGAGATCCGAACGCTCTTGGAGCGAGTCCGGACTACTTCCTCGCCGCCCTGATGGTCTCGGCGACGCTCGACGTAAAATTCAGCTAGAAATCAGGAGGGTGGCGAGAATGATTGTGACGAGAGCGCCAACGGCGAACGTGGCAATCGCAATAAGATAGAGCTCAAAAAAACGTTTGGAGGTGATGGGTGTTCCCTGAGGTTCAGGCGTGAAAAATAATCCATTTAACAAACCCTCGGCCACAAGCCGAGCTAGCATGGCTCCAGCAAACACACCAGCCGAGATAAGCGCTATCGGCCTGACTAATGAGATCGGGAGGGCCGTATGCGGAGCAAGATACACAAATCCTTGCGTCACAATGAGAACCACCGCCATGACAGAAATGTTTCCAAGAGGGCGGAGACCTTGTACGCGTGCATAGAGAAAATAGCCGAGAATGGCGGCGCCAACAGCAAGAATGGCGTCGAGCGTCGAAACGACACTTACGGCTCCGGCGACCGCCGAAATTGCCATCCACGTGTAGAGAAGTCCAACGCGGGTTTTCACGTCAGCAGCAATCGTCTTGAGTGTTTCTTTATCCTTGGCAGTTATTTTTACGACTGCCATGCTCACTTCCTCGCTGCCTTGATGGTCTCGGCAACGCTTCCAGGCACGACCTCGTAATGGTCAAACTCCATGGCCATAACCCCGCGGCCTTCGGTCATGGAACGGAGCGCCGTCGTGTAGCCAAACATCTCGGAGAGAGGCACTTTCGCGTTCACGACTTTCGCCATGCCGCGCTCCTCGATGGAATCCACCTGCCCGCGCTTCGCGGTCAAAGACCCCGTCACGTCGCCCATGAACTTGTCCGGGACGACGACTTCGACCTTCATGATGGGCTCCAGGATGACGGGCTTCGCGCGTTCGGCTGCTTCCTTGAATGCCGCCACCGCCGCTATCTTGAAGGCGATTTCGGAGGAATCGACGTCGTGGTACGAGCCGTCGATAAGGTCGACCGAGATGTCGACCATGCGATAACCAGCCGAGACGCCGCGCTCCATTGCCTCACGCACGCCCTTCTCGACCGCGGGGATGAACTCGTTCGGGATGACGCCTCCCCTGATGCTGTTAATGAACTCGAAGTGGTCCTCGCGGGTGACGTTGTTCTTCATCTTCGCGCCTGGCACCAAAGGCTCCATCGGCTTGATCCGGATGACCACGTGGCCATACTGTCCGCGGCCTCCGGTCTGCTTCACGTGCTTGTAGTTCGCTTCCGCGTCCTTCGCGATGGTCTCGCGGTAGGCGACTTGAGGCTTCCCGGTGTTCGCAGCCACGTTGAACTCGCGCTTCATACGGTCGACGAGGATCTCGAGATGGAGTTCTCCCATGCCGGCGATGATGGTCTCCATAGTCTCCTGATCGGAGCTGACGCGGAAGCTCGGATCTTCGTCGGAAAGTTTCTTCAAGGCGATACCCATTTTCTCTTGGTCGGCCTTGGTCTTCGGTTCTATCCGCATCGACACGACCGGTTCCGGCGCCTTGATGACCTCGAGAACGATGGGGCTCGCTTCGTCGCAGAGTGTGTGCGATGTCTTCGCATCTTTGAGGCCGACCGCGGCGGCGATCTCGCCGGTGAAGACTTCCTTCACTTCTTCGCGTTTGTCGGCCTGGAGCCGGACGATGCGGCCCAAGCGCTCCTTCGTGCCGGTGGAGACGTTGTAGATGTAGGAACCAGCCGAGACGCTCCCCGAATAGACGCGGAAGAAGGAGAGCGCGCCGACGAACGGGTCCGTCTGAAGCTTGAAAACCAAGGCGCAGAAGGGCTCCTCGTCGGTGGGATGACGCTCTATCTTCTCGCCAGTCGTGGGGTCGGTTCCGATTATTGCCGGCATGTCCAAGGGAGATGGCAGGTAGTCGACGACACCGTCCAAAACAAGCTGAACTCCTTTATTCTTCAAGGCAGAGCCCGTAAAGACCGGGACTATCTTGTTCGCGATGACGGCCTTACGGAGTATCTTCTTGAGTTCAGAGACGGACGGCTCTTTGCCTTCGAGGTACGCGGTCATCGCGGTATCGTCTTCGGAGACGGTCTTTTCCACGAGTTCAGCGCGGTACTTTTCCGTGTCCGCCTTGAGGTTCTCCGGTACCGCTTCGCGGCGGATGACCTCACCCTTCTCGCCATCGAAATAGACCGCCTCGCGGGTCAAAAGATCGATGACGCCCTTGTGCTCCCCTTCCTCTCCGATCGGTATCTGCATGCGAACGGCGCTCTTGGTCAGGCGGTCAAGAATGGAGGCGTACGAGCGCTCGAAGCTGGCACCGGTGCGGGCGAGCTTGTTGATGAAACAGATGCGGGGGACCTTGCCTTCGTCGGCGTAGCGCCAGTTCGTCTCCGACTGCGGCTCCACCCCGGCGACCCCGTCGAAGACGACGACCGCGCCGTCCAAAACTCTCAGGGACCGCTTCACCTCGATCGTGAAGTCGATGTGTCCCGGCGTGTCGATGATGTTGAACCGGACCTTCTTCGCTATATCCTTCTTGTCGGG
>CAYHKM010000035.1:0-8108 GCA_964357285.1 uncultured Candidatus Saccharibacteria bacterium | reverse complement strand
CCGGTTCACCGGAGTTATCGAATACGAAGAAATGATACGCGATAAGGCGGCGATCGTACGGCACGCGATGCGAAAGTTCGGCGGGGCGTATCGGGGCTCCGTCGCGGTGGGGGATACGGAAAGCGATATCCCGATGCTCCGGCTGGTCGAGCGTCCCATCGCCTTCAACCCGAACCGAAAGCTTTTCGCATACGCGAAACGGCGCGGGTGGGAGATCGTGGTCGAGCGCAAAGACGTCGTCTATGAGATCGGCTAGGAGCGCGGTGAGCGCGTTCCGACGGCTTGTCCTCACCTATTCACGTACGCACGGCCGCCACGCACTTCCGTGGAGAGAGACCCGCGATCCGTATCGCATCCTTGTTTCTGAAGTGATGCTCCAGCAGACCCAGGTAAAACGGGTAATCCCGTTTTATGCCGAGTTTACGAGGCGCTTTCCTACCGCTCGCTCGCTTGCCCGCGCGCCGCTTTCGGCAGTTCTCCGACTCTGGCAGGGCTTGGGCTACAACCGTCGCGCGAAAATGCTTCACGACGCGGCAAAGCGCACTATGATATATCATAGTGGCCAGATTCCGACCTCATACGAGGAACTTGCGGCCCTTCCCGGCGTTGGCGACTACACTGCGAAAGCGATCCGGGTTTTTGCTTTCAATGAACCTGAAGTTCTTCTTGAAACTAATATCCGCGCCGCCTTTCTTCATCATTTTTTTCCGAGGAAACATAACGTGACCGATCGAGCACTTCTCCCATATATGAGAGAAGTGCTCAGCAAGAAAAATCCGCGCCGATGGTACTCCGCCCTCATGGACTATGGGAGCCATCTCAAAACGCTCCACCTAAATCCGTCCCGCCGCTCGGCGCACCACGTCCGACAGAGTCAGTTCAAGGGTTCCGACCGGGAGATACGCGGCGCGATACTCCGGGCGCTTGCCGAACGGCCCCGTGGGGGTGAGTCGTTCGCGGCGTTGCCGTTTGCGAACAGTCGGGTGGAGGCCCAATTAGGCCGACTCGCCGCGGAAGGCCTCATTGAACAAAAGCGGGGCCGATACCGGCTTCCAACCTGATTATTTGGTATCCCAGATGCCCAAGGCAAGCGGGATGCCCGCGAAGAGGATCAAGCCGAATGCGCCGAAGAGGTACGGAAGCCCCGTGAACGGAAGGAGGACGAGCGCGATCACGGGGCCAACGAGGAATCCGAACGAGCGCGTCATCCTGAAAAGGGACACGAGCGCGGCATCGTTCTCGTTCACCTGTTTGAAAAAGTAGGTTTCGGTCGATATCTCGACCATCGCAGCGCCGACGCGTGTCGCGAAGAACACGAGGGCCCACGGGATAATGAGCGTCAAAGGGACCACCGAGAGGAAAACGGTTGAGAGCCCGAGGATGGCGAATCCGCCTGCCATGATCTCCTTCTCGCCGAGCCATCGGTCGGCAACGACCCCGAGCGGGATTTCCAAAAGAAGAAAAGGGAGAAGCGCGAATGCGGTCACGAGCCCCACCACCTGCCACGAGTATCCGCCGGAGTCTATGAGGACAAGCGGGGCGTAGATGACGACCCACGAGTAGAAGGTCCAGAGGAGAAGATACGCGCCCATGGCCCTGAGCAGCGAAGGGTTGCAGCACCAGAGGTTATCCCACGCAGCTTTGAACGAATGCCCTCGAGGGGTGGACGGCGTGAGACGTTTCAGGGTTGTCGCGGCGAGGATGAATGCGGGGATAAGAACCGCGGCGCCGAACACGTAAAGCGGTGAGTATGCTTCCCCGATGATAAGGATAGTGATGGCGAACGGCGCGAGGAAGACCGCGAGGTTCCCGCTCGTGAGGAAGATGCCGCGGACGTTCCCGGTCACGGATTCGTCCTTCGTCGCGCTCTCGAGGTAAAGGTCCAGAAGATACATCAGGCAGTAGATGCCGACGCCTTGTATAAGGAAGAAAGGCACAGCTTCGGCCGCGGAGCCCGAAAACCCGAGGAAAAGGGCGGCGGCAGCGGTTATCGGAACCAAAAGCAGTATGACCGTCCTCACTCCAGCTTTCGCGACGATGGGCGGTAGCACCCAGAGCACCGCAATGGTGAGAGCGGCCTGCGCCGCGAAGGATAAGCTCACCCATGTGGGAGAGAGAAAGCGGCCGAGGAACGAGGAGTTCACGTAGGCGACTGCCGCGAGGTAGAGAAAGAAGAGGAAATTAAGCGGAACGAGGGTGGTGAGCGCCCGCGCCAAGCGGCTCACGTTCCCGAATCGGTCGGTCATCGGGGTATTGTACCTGACGCGGTCAGCGTATGGCCGGGAGCGTCACAAGAGCCGCTACGGTCACTAGATTCTCTAGACCCCTATCAAGACCGGGATGACCATCGGACGCTTCGCGGTTTTCTGAAAGAGATATCGCTCGACGGCGTCCGTGAGGTTGCCCTTCACGAACTCGAGGTCGATGGGGTTCATGCCCCGCGTCGACTCCTCGACGTTCTTTTTCACGAGAAGCCGCGCTTCCGAGAGGAGGGTCTGCGACTCGCGGAGGTACACGAAGCCGCGCGAGATGATGTCGGGCGACTTTTTAAGCTGCCCGGTGCGGAGGTTCACCGTCGCGATGATGACGAACATGCCGTCCTCCGCCAAGGCGAGGCGGTCGCGGATGACGACTTCCTGCACGTCGCCTATCGCGAAGCCGTCCACCATCATGGGCCCCGCGGGTATCTTTTCTTTGCGGATGTTCAGTGTCGTCCCGTTCGTTATCTCTATGACGAGGCCGTTGTCCGCGATCACGATGTGGTCGCGCGGGAACCCCGCAGCAGCCTGCGCGGCCGCGTGGTAGCGGAGCATGGAGTGGTAGCCGTAGGCCGGCATGAAGAAGGTCGGTTTCACCTGTTTCGCCATCCAGGTGAGCTCGCCCGTGTTGCCGTGCCCGGTCGAGTGGACGTCGGAGGAGCGGTAGTGGAGGAGGGTCACCCCACTCCGGAGGAGGTTGTCCTTGAGCTTCTGGACGCGTATCTCGTTCCCCGGAATGACGGACGAGGAGAGGACGACGGTGTCGCGCTCATTGAACGTGATGGATTTGTGCTTCTTGGTGGCTACCCGCATGAGGGCCGCCGATTCCTCGCCCTGGGAGCCAGTCGCTATGACCACGATACGGTCGATGGGATAGTCGGGAATGTTTTCCGCCGCGATAATGGTTCCCGGCTTCGGGGTGAAAATGTTGGCGCGCTGAGCTATCTCGATGTTCGTCTTGATGGAGCGCCCTTCAGTCACGATCTTTTTCCCGAGCTTCTCCGCGACCTTGATGATGTGGACCATCCGTTCGAACTGCGACGAGAAGGTGCCGATGATGAGGCGTCCCTTCACGGTCTTGATGACCTCCTCAAGGGTGTCGTAGACGCGCTGTTCGGGGATGGAAAAGCCGTCCTTCTCCGCGTTCGTGGAATCCGCGATGAAGAGGAGGTTTTTCTCCCGCCCCAAAGCCCCCCAGTTCTTGACTTCTTTCTCGGTCGGGACCCCGTCAACGTGTTCCAGACGCAAATCGCCGGAGATCACGATGTTCCCGTACTTCGTTTCGATGGCGATGCCCATCGAGTCGGGAATAGAGTGGGTCACGGGGAAGCATTTCACCATGACGCCGCCGACCTGGACGCGGCCGCCCGGCTCCAGGGTGTGGAGCTTGAGCTCCGGGAGATGCGGGAACTCTTCCTGACGCTTCTTGATCATGAGAGACGTCAGGTATTGCGTGTAGATGGGAGGATTCCCGATGCGGTCGATCATGTACGGGATGCCGCCGATGTGGTCCAAGTGCCCGTGCGTGATGAAGAGCCCCAAGATCCGGTCTTTGTTGTCTTCGAGGTAGCGCGTGTTCGGAAGGAGGTAGTCGATGCCGGGGTTGGTGTCTTCGGAGACGAACTGGAAGCCCGCGTCGACGACGATGATGCCTTCCGGAAGCTCCACAAGGAGCATGTTGCGGCCGACTTCCTCGACCCCCCCCAAGGGGATCACGCGGACGGTGTCCTCGCCCACGGGCGGCAGGACTACGCGTTCGCTCACATCGCGCGGCTCGAGGTAGTTCACGCGATGCGCAGGCGGCCGGCGGTCTTGGCGCATTCGCGGTCGCCGCGAGAAGGAGGAGCGTCCGCGGCTTTGCGGATGCGCGTTCATGACATTGTCGCCCCCGGCTCCGTGCGGAGGCCGTTTTGCCGGCGGGCGCCGCGGGGGGCGGTCTCGGAAGGTGTGGGGTCCGGCGGTGTAGGGCTGGGAACGGCGATGGCGTCCCCCTTGTCCGGCGTGCCCGTGAGAAGGGTTCCCGGGACCATGGGTTCCGCCGTGCGGGCCCGCTCCCGCCGCGTTAAATGGTGCGTTCATAATGTCTATTCGTTGGTTCTAATAATAAGATTTGATAATTTTTATGTTATACGAAACTGGCGAGATCACTTGCGTGCGGCCTTCGGCATGAAAATCGGCCAGATGCGCTCTTTCGAGAGGTGCCATTCGTCCACGTTTGCAAATCGGTCACTCGGCTCTCCGATGAGGCCGAGGCGGATGCCCTCGACTTTTTTCGGCACGAGATAGAGGAAATGGGGTGCGTAGAGGAACACCGCCGCGGCCTCGTCCCGGATTGCGTTTGCCGCCGCTTCGGCGATCTGCCGCCGCTTCACGATATCGGATTCGGTTCGCGCCTCCTCGAGTTTCTTGTCGACCTCGATCGATGCGTAGAGCCCGATGTTCAAGCCCGGGTCGTTCCGTTGGCTTGAATGCCAGACCGCGTAGAGGTCGACGTCGTCGCCCACGACGAGCCCGAAGAGAAGTGCGTCGTACTTGCGTGGCCGGATGACCTCGACGTTGAGGTCGTTCTCCTCGAACACGCGGAGCTCAACGTCGGCGCCGAGCTTCTCCCATGCCTCGGCGACCATCTCAGCGGCGCGCTTGAGTTCGGGATTGTTTCCGGTCGTGAGAGAGAACGCAAGGCGCTCCGTCTCTTTCTTAGTCTTTTTAATGTACACGCCGTCGCCGCCTGCGGTCCATCCGGCTTTCGCGAGGAGTGCCCGAGCGGACTCCGCGCGCTCGTCAGCCGAACGTTCGTCTGCGGTGCTTGTCTCGGGCGACTCTGGAGGGAGGGGACCGTCGATGACGGAACCGTAGCCACTTAACACTATATCAATGATGGCTTTTTTGTCAAGAGACTCCGCGAGGGCAGCCCGCACTTCGGCGTGCGTGAATACCTTATTCTGATTCTGATTGAAGAAGACCCCGAATACCCTTCCCAGAATGGCTTCTGCGGCAATGACCGGTGCTGCCACCGCCTCCGGCGATATCGAGTTCGCCGCCTGTATATCTCGGGCGCTCAAAGCCTCGGTGAGCGCATCCGCATTCGGGTAGAACTTCATCACGATGTGTTCGATGTAGGGGACGCGCGTCCCTTCCGTAAACGCACCGAGCCGGTATTCCACCGGTATCCCTGACGCATTCTCCACGACCCTCTCGATCCGGTAGGGGCCGGCACCCACTGGATTCGTGTTCAGGTTCGAGAAGGGGAATTCCTCTGGGGCGACGTTCTCCCAGAGCGCACTCGGGAGGATGCCCAGCGTTGCGTTCTGGAGGAACGGCGCATATGCGGCTTTCAAGGTGAAGGAAACGGTCCTCTGGTCGACGACCGAGACCATGACCCCGTCCCAGTTCGCGCGGACCGGACTCTTGACCTCGGGTTTCTGCGCCTCGCGGACGGTGAACGCGACATCGTCCGCCGTGACCGGCATGCCGTTGTGGAAGACGGCATCGGACCGAAGCGCGAAGGTGTAGGTGAGTTGGTCTTCCGAGACGGCATAGGACGACGCGAGGTCGGGCGAGAACGTTCCATCGGTGTTCGCTTTGAGAAGGCCCGCATAGACCAAGGTCGAGAGGTCGCGGTCCGTTTCCGATATCGCCAAGAGGGGATTCACGAAGCGGGGCGAACCGATGACCCCTTCGATGTAGGTACCTCCGCGCGCCGGGACTTCGCTCGTAACCGACATGGACGTCATGGCGAGCATGGCGCCCACGGACACGAGCATGAGAAAACCCAGAAGTCCGACCACGAGCCGGTCCGACGGCGCTAAGCGGTGAGCCCATGCCTCAAGCGAACGGAAAGGCGACGGGTGTCGCTTCGCGAGGACGCGCGCACTCTCTCTTATAAGGGTTCGAAGAACCATGCGATCACAAACGTCGTGGCTTTCGCGGGACGGAGCTTCTACTGCAGGGCCAAGGCGAGAAGTGCGATGGCGACGAAGATAATTGAGAGGACGATGGTCGCACGGAACAGGAAGAGTTCGGCACCCCTCCGCTTATAAAAGCTTTCCGTGCCCTGGTCCCCGAACGCGCCGCCCAAGCCCGCTCCCCGCTGCTGCAGCAGTATCGCTCCCACGATGAGGAACGACAGTACGAGCTCGATCCCCGGAAGGAGATTTCCGATAAGAGCCATAACGATTGTAAAGGAGAATACCACGAACCCAGAGCACGGTGCAACCGTTTGACTCCCGTCCCGTGCGCGCCTATACTATCGGAACTTCACGGGACTTTCCGTGCTTTACCAGGTTTTAGATTTTCTCGATATCCGTATGGTACAAGGCAAAAAGCGCTCCCCCGTGTCCCGCCCGGCCCAAAGTGTGCCCGTCCATCCGCTTCACGACCGCGTGGTCATCAAACCGTTGTCGCCGGAGGAGATGGGAACCACGACCTTATCCGGCATCATCATCCCCGACACGGCGCAGGAAAAGCCGGAGCAGGGAACAGTGGTCGCAGTAGGTCCCGGCAAGTGGAACGAGGACGGCGACCGGCGCGTTCCGGTCTCGGTCGCGGTCGGCAACCGGGTTCTCTTTTCGAAATACGGCTACGACACGGTCAAGATTAACGGCGTTGAATACTATGTCGTCGCCGAGAGTAATATCTTAGCGGTCATCAAGGGATAATCGATATGGCAAAAAAAATTCTATTCGATGCGGATGCGCGGACCGCGGTTAAAGCCGGCATCGACATGGCTGCGCGCGCGGTCAAGGTTACCTTAGGTCCCCGTGGCCGGAACGTCATCCTCGACAAGGGATACGGAGGGCCGCACATGACGAATGACGGCGTCACCATCGCGAAGGAGATCTCATTCAAGGATAAGTTCCAGAACATCGGCGCGGAGATAGTGAAAGAGGTTGCGAACAAGACGAACGAGCTCGCGGGCGACGGCACCACGACCTCGGTGGTCCTTTTCCAGGCGATGGTCGACGAGGGCATGAAACACACCGCGATGGGTTTGAACGCGATGGGCATCAGGACCGGAATGGAAAAGGCCGCCGAGCATACAGTCAAGGTCCTGAAAGCGCTCGCGAAGCCGGTTCAAGGCGACAAGGAGATACGCCAGGTTGCGACTATTTCTGCGGAATCCGAAGAGATCGGAGAGACAATCGCGGAGGTCATCAAGGAGGTGGGACAGAACGGCGTCGTCACGGTCGAGGAGGGCCAGTCGCTCGGAATCGAGAAGGAGGTTGTCGAGGGTATGGCCTTCGACAAGGGGTACGTGTCGGCGTACATGATCACGAACGCCGACCGCATGGAAGCGGAGTACCGCGATGCGCTCATCCTCGTCACCGACAAGAAGATAGCGTCGGTTCAGGAGATACTCCCCGTCTTGGAAGCGGTCGCGCGGACCGGCAAGAAGGAGCTGGTCATCGTGGCGGACGATGTTGAAGGGGAAGCACTCGCGACGTTCGTCGTGAACAAGCTCCGCGGCACGTTCAGCGTGCTTGCGGTCAAGGCGCCCGGCTACGGCGACCGCAAGAAAGAGATGCTTCAGGATATCGCGGCCGTAACGGGCGCCACCGTCGTTTCCGACGAGCTGGGTGTCAAGCTCGATAAGGCGGAGATTTCGATGCTCGGCCGCGCCTCCAAGGTCATCGCGTCGAAAGATTCGACCACCGTGGTCGGCGGAAAGGGAAAGAAAGCGGATATCGAGGCGCGTGTTGCCTCTCTCAAGAAACAATACGAGGATTCGGACTCCAAGTTCGACAAGGAGAAGCTCGAGGAGCGCATCGCGAAGCTCTCGGGAGGCGTCGCGGTGATCCGCGTCGGAGCCGCGACCGAGACGGAGATGAAGTATCTGAAAGACAAGATAGA
>CAYHKM010000034.1:0-8976 GCA_964357285.1 uncultured Candidatus Saccharibacteria bacterium | reverse complement strand
ATATCGGCGTGAATTTACTCGATGGTTCGCTCACCGGGGATATTCAGAAGGACATTCTGCCGTTTGAAAAACTCGATGACGGGGGCGGTGTGATCATCATACTCCTTGAGCCGCACCCGCACCTTCTCTTCCGTGTCCGAATCGGCCCTCCCACGCCCGACTTGCCGCTTGACCGCTTCGTCGTCTGAAATGTCGAGATTCACGACGGTGTACGGGCGGCCGAGCCACGTCGCTATCTCGTGGAAAAGCTCCGCTTCCGGGAGGCGCCGACCGGTGCCCTCGAAAATGACCCCTTCGTTATCCCGTTTGTGGAGGATGACGCTCTCAAAAAGGTAGGAGGCGAGCCATGCGGGCAGGAGGAGTCCCTTTTCATAGGTTTCCCGCACATGCGTACCCAGCGGCGTTCCCTGGTCTTTCAGTTTCCGAAATTCCCGCCCCGTTGAAAAGACCTCGAATCCGATCTTTGTCGCCAAGAGCTCCGCCTGCGTTTCTTTTCCGCTTCCGGGCTTCCCGACGAAGAGTATGGTTCTCACACGCATCGGTTGAGCGTATCAAATTTTACGTCCGAATGCCATTTGAAATACAGGGGTTTTCATATACCATGCGGCAATGGCGAAACGGCCCATCATTACGATTGCAGGTTCTCAGGGAAGCGGAAAATCGTCGACTGCAAAGCTAATCGCGAAGGAGCTCGGCTATCGCCATTTTTCGTCTGGCGACCTTTTCAGAGAAATCGCGAAGGAGCGGGACCTTTCGATCGAGGCGATAAACCTCACCGCTGAAGACCAAAAAGAGATCGACTATATGGTCGACGAGCGGCTACGCTCAATGAAGGACGAGGAAGGCCTTGTTATCGACTCACGGCTCGCGTTTCACTGGATGCCCGAGTCGTTCAAAGTGTATCTCTCCCTCGACCCCGACACGGCGGCCGAACGCATCTACAACCACATCATGACGGAAGGGCGTACTTCGCAGACTGCCCAGTCGGTCGCCGAGGCCCGCGAAAAAATCAACGTGCGGGTCGCCTCGGAGCGGAAACGCTACTTCGACCTCTACGGGCTCGACCCCACGGACCCGAAGCATTTCAACCTCGTCATCGACACTAAGACGAACGACCTTCCCTCAGTGGTTTCGAGCGTCATCACGCCCTACAAGTCGTGGCTTTCAGAGAAATCGTGAAGGGCGCCCGCGCGGGGGCCTCGGCCCACACGCCCAGGGTCAGTATTCCCGGAGGCTTATTTGGGCGTCGATCTTCCGGACAAGGTCCAAGACGACCGATACGACGATGAGGAGCGCGGTGCCGCCGATCGCCAAGGCCTGGATGCCCGTCGCGCTCTGCATGATCAAGGGGAGGACGGCGATGACGCCGAGGAACACGGCACCGACCATGGTGATGCGGGTGATGATCTTCGCGAGGTACTCGGAGGTCTGCACGCCTGGCCGGACCCCGGGTACGAACGCGCCGTTTTTCTGGAGGTTCGTCGCGAGCACATTGGGGTCGAAGGTAACCGCAGTGTAGAAGTAGGTGAACACGAAGACGAGAAGGAAGTAGAAGATGGCGTTCACGATGCCGGCAGGATCGAAGGTAAGGAGCGTGTTCGCTATCGAGGCGAGCCAGGGAACTCCGGAGCGCGCCGCGAAATTGAGGAGAAGTTGCGGAAAAAGGAGTATCGAGAGCGCGAAGATGATGGGGATGACGCCCGCCTGGTTCAGGCGGAGAGGAAGGTAGGTCGAGACGCCGCCATAGAGCTTGTTGCCGCGCACGCGCTTCGCATACGTGACCGGGACCGGCCGCTCCGCTTCCGTCATAACGACGACGCCGAAGACGATGGCGGCCGCAACGGCGACGAAGGCAAGATAGAGGGGTATCTGCGAGGGGTCGTAGGTGAAGACGAGCTGGGAGATGGCCGATGGGAGCCCCGCGACGATGCCCGCGAAGATGAGGAGGGATACGCCGTTCCCGATGCCGAACTCGGTTACGAGCTCGCCGATCCACATGAGGAGGACGGACCCGGCCGAGATGATGGCGACGTTCACGAGCGTATCAGCGAAGGTGAGTGAGGAGACGACGCCCTGCCGCTCGAGAAGGAAGAGGAACGCGTATCCCTGTATCAGGGCAAGCGGAACCGAGAGAAGTCGCGCGTACTGGCTGAATTTCCTCCGTCCCAGATCACCCTCTTCCTGATACATCGCTTTGAGCTTCGGGAAGATGATCGTGAGGAGCTGCATGATGATGGACGCGGTGATGTAGGGCCCGACCCCGAGCATGACGAGAGACAGGTTCGAGAGCCCGCCGCCCGAGAAGATATTCAAAAGGCCGAGGAACTGATTGTTCGCGAAAAATTGCTCCAAAGCCTCGGTATTCACGCCCGGGATGGGGATCGCCGCGAGCGCCCGGAAAACGACGAGGGCTCCCACGACAAAGGCGATCCGCTTGAGGAGCGCGGAGTCGGTGAGAACGAGCCGGATTTTTGAGAAGAATGTGGTGGTCATACGTCGCTTCTCCCTAGCGTATCGTGCTTCCCGAGGCCTCTATCGCGCTCTTTGCGGATGCAGAGACCGCAACATTCTCGAACGTGAGCTTCGCCGAAAGCACTCCGCCGCCGAGGATCTTCACCGGAGGGAGCTTGCCGCCTGTGCGGCGCACGAGGCCGCGTGCGCGGAGGGTCGCCGGCGACACGGTGT
This sequence comes from uncultured Candidatus Saccharibacteria bacterium, assembly GCA_964357285.1. Lineage (GTDB taxonomy): Bacteria > Patescibacteriota > Minisyncoccia > Phycocordibacterales > Phycocordibacteraceae > Phycocordibacter. The sequence continues at coordinate 6,291 of CAYHKM010000034.1, read as the reverse complement.
CGCCGTTTTTGAAGCGCTTCCCTACCGCCTCCAAAGAAACGGGAGCGACGGAAATCCGCGGAACCGCTGTCCGCGCGCGGTTCTTGCCGTACCCGCGCCGCTTCGGGATCTTCTTGATTATGTCGCGCCACTGGGGCCTCGGTTTGTTGCCAGCGCGCGCGGTCTGTCCTTTGCCGCCGCGGCCGGAGGTCTTCCCGCGCTTCCCGCCGCGGCCGATGCGGCGCTTTTTCGTGAGTCCCCTCTGACGCTTCATTTCGTGGAGTTCCATGGTGGTGATTACCCCTTCAGGGTCGATAGTGCTTTTATGGTCGCGCGCGCGATGTTGAGCTTGTTCTTCGAGGGCGAGAGAATCTTTGCGGTCACGTCTTTGAGGCCCGCGAGTTCGAGAACCAGCTTTGCCGAGGAGCCGGCCACGATGCCGCGCTCCGGCGCGGGCCGGATCGATACGATGCCGGACGAGGATTTTGCCGTGACGTCGTGCGCGATCGTCATGCCGTCCACGGTCGAGACCGTGATCATGTGCTTCTTCGCATCTCGCGTTGCTTTCTCTATCGAAAGCGCAGTATCGCCGCCCTTCCCGATGCCGACGCCCACGCGACCGCGACGATCGCCCACGACGACTGCGGCAGAGAAGCTGAAGCGACGCCCACCCGCGACGACGCGTGCGACGCGGCGGAGAATGATGGTGCGCTGGTCGAATTCGGAGCGTTCGCGCTCACGCCCAGGGCCGCGGCGGCCGCGTCGTCGCTCACCTCCTTCGTTCCGGCCCCTTCCGCTTCCGCGTCCGCGACGGGGTCCACGGCTGCGCTCCGCCGAAGGCTGCACACTCGCTTGGGGCGTCTCTGGAGCGACCTCGGTCTGAGGGGCGCTTGCGGTCTCGTCTGTTTTTTTTATCTCGTCATTCATACGTTTTAGAATTGAAGCCCGCCGGATCTAGCCGCGTCCGCAAGCGTTCGGACGACGCTCGCATACGTGAATCCTCCTCGATCGAAGACCACCTTCGTGACACCCTTCGTGGAAGCGGCAGAGGCGATCCGCTCGCCGACCATTTTGGCCTGTTCCGTCATGTTCTTCTTCTCCACGCCTCGCGAGGAAGCGCTCGCGAGCGTCACCCCGCGCTCATCGTCGATGACCTGCGCATAGAGGAAGCGGTTCGAGCGGAAAATGGAAAGGCGCGGCCGCTCGGCGGTTCCCGCGACTTGAGCGCGTATCCGGCGATGGCGTCGCGCGCGGAGGTCTTTCTTGGTTCGTGGCGTGAGTTTCGACATGGTGGATTATCCGGCTCCGGTCGCGGCTGCCTTCTTGCCCTGCTTCTGCCGAACGTACTCGCCTTCGTAGCGGATGCCCTTCCCCTTGTACGGCTCCGGCGGCTTCACGGCGCGTATGACCGCCGCGAACTGGCCGACCGCCTCTTTGTCGACACCGGAAACGAGCATCTGATTCTTGTCGACCGCGACCTCGACGCCTGCGGGGAGAGAGAGCATGACGGGATGTGAGAAGCCGACCATGAATTTGAGCGTCTTCCCCGAAAGCTCCACGCGGTAGCCGATGCCTTCCAACGAAAGTCGCTTCGCGTACTTGGCGTTCACTCCCTTCAGCATATTCTTCACGTGCGAGGCGTACGTGCCCCACAAGGAGCGCGCGAGCTTGGTTGTCCCCACGGGTGACACGCTCACCTTCTTATCCGCGACCGAGACCGCGACCATCGAGTGCATCTTCTTCGAGATGGAGCCGAGGGGGCCCGTGACCGTGATAACGCCGTCCGAGACGGTCACGTCGGTTTTGTCGGGGACTACTATCGCATTTTTTCCGATTTTCGACATGGTGGTTAGTGGTTACCAGATTGAGAAGAGGGTCTCTCCACCAACGCGGTTTTTGCGGCACTCGGCGTCGGTCAAGATCCCCTTCGGGGTCGTGACGACCAGGAGGCCCTTGCCATATTTCACCGGGTAGATCTTCGATACGGGGGAGTACAGGCGGCGGCCCGGCTTCGAGATACGCCTCACGTCGTGTATCCTCGGCGAGCCGCTTGCGTCGTAGAGGAGCTCAACCGTGATGGCCTTCTTCGCTCCATCGCCCGTCTCGGTCACCTCGCCCAGGTAGCCGGACTTTTTGAGGGAAAGCGCGATGCTGTGTTTCACGGATGAAAAAGGAATGGACACGGAGCGCTTCCCCACCATCGAGGCATTCTTGAGGCGTATGATGAAATCGCCGATAGGGTCGGTAATCATACTCTATTCCTGTCGGCCCCGACGCTTCTGTCGGGGAGCCGACTGTAACGTCGGCTTTACCATGAAGATTTCTTGACACCCGGGAGCTCTCCGCGGCGGGCCATCTCGCGGAACTGCTGGCGGGAGAGGCCGAAGTAGCGCATGTAGCCGCGCGAACGGCCGGTTATGTTGCAGCGGTTCTTGAAGCGGACAGGCGAGGAGTTTCGCGGGAGTTTTTGAAGTCCTTCCCAATCGCCTGCTTCCTTCAGGGCCTTGCGCTTAGCGGCAAAACGCATCGCCAGTTTGAGGCGTTTTGCGTTGCGTGCAAGTTGTGAGCGTTTAGCCATTTTTGGGGAACCGTTCCCGACGGATCAGGAAGGTATTCCGCCTTTAGAGCCTAGTTCCCGCCCTTTCGAGCAAAAGAAAAGCGCTTCAAAAGCTGAAGCGCAGAATAGCAAAAACCGGCCTTTTCGTCAAAGTCCGGCAAGTTTGCCTCCGGCGCCGTCCCCCCACGAGGGCGGAATGAAGACAAGTACTTCGGCGCATGGATAGAGCGCGGGGTCAGCGTCCCCGAGGCGTTTATGCGACATCACGACTGCGGAGAGGCCGAGTAGCTTACAACGGGCGACGAGAAACTCATATTCCGGGAGCTTTTCGATGTCGTCGACATTCAGCCGGAACCCGTTCGGGTAGGCGTGACGGAAGACGACCCGGTCCCTCCCTTCCTCGACGGCGTGCTCAAGACTCGACTCGAGGTTCAGTGCGACTTCGTTCTCCATCCAGCGTGCAACTGCGAGAAGTGCATCGCGTTTTTTCTTTCCGCTGTCACCCGAAAGCTTGGCGCGGAGGCGTGACGCGAAGTCGGTCATGGAGAAAGTATATGCAAGCTGACGGCGAACGCCAGTAACGACTCAAAGTTCGGTGGGAGTGAGAGTTGTCTAGTACCGGACCAAACCATCACTTCCAACGGTCCCTCCTCGACGCGACGTTCTTCCAGGGTTGGCTGGGCCGCTATTAGCGAAAGCAGTTGGGGTGCCGGCTGCAACTGGTTGCTGTCCGCCCTGGAAATACTTGGCCTGAGCGATAACTCCGATGATTACAAGATCTCGGTCAAGACGAACCTTCCTTTTGCCTAAGAGTGTACGCCTTCTCAAGTCAACATCCTGTTCGCGGTTGGGAAGTCTCATGATCATCTCGAAGCCAAGTCCTTGAGCTTGGAGTCTCTCACGAATACGAGCATAACTTTGAACGAGCGATTCAAAACCGCTTGAGTTCATAACTTCCTCGAGTGTTGCAACGTCTTCTGTGCGGACCCCGCCCAATGGTCCACTTCCACCAGAGGGGCCCTGGATAACTTCCGCGAATTCGATAAACCGACCACCTTCGTAATCAGCAACCGCTTTTTCTACTGCCTTATCAAGGCGAGCGGCATAGCGACGCAATTGACCTGAGTAGACTCCAACTCTTGAACTCATCTCCTTGAGCCTCTTGTACCCTTTGGCAAGATACGTGCCGACTGCAACCGCGAGTGAGACACCTTTTGATACCGCAAACCGAAGTGTTTCCCCGATACGCGCGGCGGCACTCTTCCGCTCCTCTGGCGTTGCATCACCCTTCAGCTCCTCTTGGGCGAGCTTGTCCGCAGCCGCCGCAATTGCATCATCGAGATGTGCATCCTTATTGCCCCCAGGAGGTCCATTTTTGTTTGCCATAAATTAACTTTTGGTTCTCGACTAGTAATTTATTGAAGAATAAATATAGTAATACAAAAATAAATAAAAGTCAAGTACACAAGACCAACACTCACACAGTATGCCTTATTCGACTACTGAAGCGGAAATCCGAGGTGCCGGAGGAACGCCTCCGCCTCTTTCTTGGTCTTCGCGGTCGTGACGACGGTGATAGCGAAACCGAATACGTCCTTCAAGTCCTCGTCCGACGTTTCCGGGAAGATGGTGTTCTCCTTGATTCCGATAGTGATGTTACCCAAAGAGTCGATGGCTTTCAGAGCGATGCCGCGGAAGTCGCGCGTTCGCGGGAACGCGACGTGGACGAGCTTGTCGAGGAAATCAAACATCCGTGCGCCCCGGAGCGTGACCTGGTACCCGACGATGTCTCCTTGCCGGAGTTTGAAAGTCGCGATGGACTTCTTCGCGCCGCGCGGTGCCGCTTTCTGCCCCGTGATACGCGCGAGGCGGTCTTCGATGATCTCTATCTTCTTCTTGTCCTTCACCTTCCCGGTTCCGGTCGAGACGACCGCTTTCACGAGGCGAGGCGCCTGAAGCGCGTTCGCATAGCCGAACACCTCTTTCATTGAATCAAACGCCTTCTTCTCCTGTTCGCGTATGAGTGACATGGTGAGTGTTTTATTTCGCGAGCTCCTGGCCGCTCTTCTTCGCGATGCGCACGCGCTCATTGCCCTTCCGGACGATACCGACCCTCGTCCCCTTCCCGCCCTTCGGGTCCTGAAGCATTACGTTCGAGACGTGGATGGGATGCGCTTTCTCGAGTATCTGCCCACGGCGCGCGTTCCTGCCCCGAGGCCGTTGGTGCTTCTTTTTCATATTGACGCCCTCTATGAGGACGAGACCGCGCTTCGGGAACGCCTCGGTCACGGTGCCGCTCTTGCCGCGGTCCTTGCCGGATATGATGACCACTTTGTCTCCTTTGATAATTTTCATACGTTTAGACCACTTCCGGGGCCATGGAGCCGAGCTTCTGGTATCCGAGGTCGACGATCTCGCGCGGGATGGGCCCGAAGATGCGGTTTGCCTTGGGCTCGAACGGGTCCTTCGGGTTCTTCGCGAGGATAACGACGGCATTATCGTCGAAGCGGATGTAGGAGCCGTCCACGCGCCTGAAGGGTTTCGTCTGGCGCACGACGACGGCGGTCAGGACTTCTTTCTTCTTCACCATTTTGCGGGGCTCGGCGACCTGGACTGAGAGGACGACCGTGTCGCCTATTTCGGCGTAGCGCTTCCTCGAGCCGCCGAGCACTTTGAAGATGCGGCCGATCTTGGCGCCGGTGTTGTCGGTCACGATAACGAGTGAGCGTGGCTGGATCATATGACTTTGAAGGCTTTCCGCTTCGAGATGGGCCTCGTCGAGACGATGGTCACGCGGTCGCCTTCCTTCTTGGTGTTCCCGGGGTCATGCGCGAGGAATTTCTTGGTGCGCACGATGTACTTCTTGTACTTCGGGTGCTTCACGTAGCGTGACACAAGGACCGTTACGGTGTCCTTCATCTTCGTCGACACGACGGTGCCGACAAGGGTCTCGGGGTTTTTGGGTACGGTGTTCATGATGTTATGCGCGGGCGCGCTCGTGGATGATTGTTTTTACGCGGGCTATATCGGCGCGAAGCTCGCGCGCGCGCTTCACGTTCTTGATGCGGCCGCCGGACATCTCGAAGCGAAACTCGCGCAGTTCCGTCTCAAGCTCCGTAAGGAACTTTGTGAGCTCGTCCGGATTCTTCTTGCGTATATCGATGGGCTTCATGGTGCTTCTGGATTACGAATGCCGCTCGACGATTGTGGTCTTCACGGAAAGTTTGGTGCCGGCCTTTCGGAGGGCTTCGCGCGCAACGTCGTTCGGAACGCCGTCAATCTCCATTATCATGCGGCCCGGCTTTAGCTCGGCGACGAAGCGAAATGGGTCACCCTTCCCTTTGCCCATGGGAAGCTCGGCGCCCTTCTTCGTCTCCGGTATGTCCGGGAACACACGGATCCATGCACGGCCGGTTTTCCCGAGAAGGCGCGTCGCGGCGCGGCGGGCCGCCTCGATCTGATTCGAGGAGATACGACCGGAAGCGAGCGACTTCAGGCCATGAGAGCCGAATGAGATCTTGGTGCCGCGGGTAGCGACTTCCCGTTTACCCGGATTCTTGCGCCTGCGCTGCCACTTCCTGAATTTGACCTTTTTGGGGAAAAGCATGGTGGTTATTTCGCGCCGGCCTGACTTCGCTCTTCGAAGACGTCGCCGCGGTAGATCCAGACCCGGACGCCGATCTTCCCCAAGGGGAGCGAGGCCTCGTCTTGGGCGTAGTCGATGTCTGCGCGAAGGGTCTGCAAGGGGATGCGGC
>CAYHKM010000033.1:0-9059 GCA_964357285.1 uncultured Candidatus Saccharibacteria bacterium | reverse complement strand
ACGCGCTTTATCGGTGAACTGTCACAAAGATATCGGGTGGCTGTTTTTTTGCCGGACGACGTGTTTTACAACTCGTCGCAAAAAACATATGCTACGCAATGCCGTTTTGTGGTAACGGGGTCAAATGTTTCTCCTCACTTCTCCACCGGACACAGCAATGATTCCCTTGAGTTCCATCGATGCGAGAAGGACGTTTGCATGTTCCGTGGGGATGCCGAGCGCGCGTATAAGCTCGTCGCGCGACATCGGCTCCGCGAGGGCTGCGAACGCCCGCTTCTCCTCCGGCGTCATCGCAGGAAGCTCACGCTCTACGGCGCTCGCTTCGAATCCGAGCGCTTCCAGGATGTCGGCCGCGCTCCGTGCGGGCTGGGCGCCGAGCTTCATGAAGAGATGTCCGCCCGCGCCGCTCTCGGAGAAGATCGAATGGGGGATCGCGAGGAGTTCGCGGTTGTAATCGACGGTGAGTTTCGCGGTCACCAAGGTGCCCGATTTCACGCCCGCTTCGATGACGAGGGTCGCATGCGACAGCCCGGCCATGATGCGGTTGCGGCGCGGAAAGCCGTAGGGCGTTGCGGGCTCGTCCGGCTTCATCTCGGAGACGAGCGCGCCGCCTTTCTCGACTATCTCGCGCGCGAGGCCGAGGTGCGCTCGCGGATAGAGGACCTGCTCGGAGAGGCCGGACCCTGGGACGGCGATCGTCCTCAAGCCTGCGGACAGGGCCGCACGATGCGCGACGCCGTCGATGCCAAGCGCGAGCCCGGAGACGATCACCACTGGGTAACCCGAAAGCCCCGCGATGAGGTGTTCACACGCGTCCTTCCCGTAGCGGCTCATCCTACGCGAGCCGACGACCGTGAGAAATTTCCTGTCCGGTCCCGGCATGGACCCTTTCACGAAAAGGGTTTTTGGCGGGTCGGCGATCTCGCGGAGGAGCGGAGGAAATTCCGCGGCTGAAAGTTCCCTGATATCGTCCATATGCTAATATCTAATCTACCATCATGGATTTTCTTTCCGGCTTCCTCGTCGTGACGGTGATCGCCATCTTTGGCGTTATATCGCCCGGCCCGGATACCGCGATCATCGTCAAGAACAGTATCACCCGCTCGAGAAAGGACGGCATCTGGACGGCGGCGGGTATCGTAGTCGGGAACGTCGTCTACGTAACCCTCGCGCTCATGGGTTTCGGAGCGGTCTTAACGAGCTCCGTCACACTCTTCACGCTTGTGAAGCTCTGCGGTGCCCTGTACCTCGTCTTTCTCGGACTGAATCTCATTTTTTCCAAGCGGCAGGAGCTTCCTTCGGAGAGCGGAGCCCTCCGTCGGGAGGATCTCTCCGCCTCGTTCCGTGAGGGGCTCATCACCAACTTTGGCAATCCCAAGTTCATGGTCTTCGTTCTCGCCCTTTTCACCCAGGTCATTGATCCCTCGACACCCTTTCTTGTCCAAGCCCTATACGCCTACCAGATACCCTTGATCGCGTTCGTATGGTTTTCGACCCTCTCCGTCGTCCTCACGACCGGCATGGTGCGAACAAGGATCTCGGGATTCATGCATCATGTCGAACGGGCGATGGGCGTCGTCCTGGTCGCGCTTGGCATCACGGTAGCGCTCGGTTCCGACTGATACTATCTCAGCCGCATTTTTACAGAATGGATATATGCTTACTGGTATGACAACGACAGTGAGACACATCCCGGCGGCACGCTTCGCTCGGGAGAGATGCGCTGTTCGCGTCCGCATGCCACGTGTGGAAAGCGGCAAAAATGCAGCGGGATGTAAGATTTTCTAGCTCGCTTCGCTCGCAACAAAATCTAACATGCTCGACATCAAATTCATCAGGGAGAATCTCGACCTCGTGAAGGCGGCCGCGAAGAAGAAGCGCATTACGGTCGATGTGGAGAAACTTATTGCGGTTGACGACGCACGCCGCGCGCTCATGACGACGGTCGAGGGCGCGCGCGCAGAACAGAACAAGGTGAGCGAGCGGATGCCGAGCGCGGATCCGGCGACCAAAGAGAAACTCCTCACGGAGATGAGGGCGCTCAAGGAAATCCTCGTCGCGGATGAAAAGAAGCTCGAGGAAACCGACCGCGAGTGGCAGCGCCTGATGGTGCAGGTTCCGAATGTCCCCGACGTATCGGTCCCCGACGGCGACTCCGACGCGGATAACAAGGAAGTGAAGACGTGGCCTGCCCGTGGCGACGGCCGAGGGGGCGAGAAGACCCGCTTCCCGTTCAAAGCGAAAGACCATATCGAGCTCATGGAGCAGCTCGGGATGGCTGATTTCGAGCGCGGGACGAAGGTCGCCGGATTCCGCGGCTACTTCCTCACGGGCGACGGGGCGCTCCTTTCCTTCGCGGTGTGGCAGTATGCGCAAAAGTTTTTCCTCGGAAAGGGCTTCGTGCCGATGATCGTTCCCTCCCTTCTGCGTCGCGTGAATTTCCTCGGGACCGGCTACATCCCCCAGAGCGAAGAGGACCTCTACAAAACGCAGGACGACGACTACCTTGCCGGCACCGCGGAAGTGGGGACCATGGGCTATCACATGGGGGACACCCTCGAGGTGAACGATCTCCCCGTGAAGTACCTCTCGTTCTCACCATGCTTCCGGCGCGAGGCGGGGTCGCACGGGAAGGATGTCAAAGGTCTCATACGCGTCCACGAGTTCTACAAGTGGGAGCAGGTAATCCTGTGCGAAGCGTCGCACGAAGAATCGGTACGCTGGCACGAGTGGCTGAACCGCAACACCGAAGAGTTCATCGAGTCCTTGGGCATCCCGTACCGGACCGTTCTCAATTGCGGCGGCGACATCGGCTTGGGGCAGGTCAAGAAATACGACATCGAGCTCTGGGTGCCCGGCGAGGGGAAGTACCGCGAGATAAGCTCCGCCTCATATTTTCATGATTTTCAGACGCGGCGTCTGAACATCCGCTACCGTGGGCAGGACGGCAAGCTCCGCTACGCGCACTCACTGAATTCGACCGCCATCCCGACGCCCCGCATCCTCGTCTCGCTCGTCGAGAACTTCCAGAACGAGGACGGCTCCATCACGGTTCCCGAAGTCCTCCGTCCGTACCTCGGCAAGGACGTCATCAGGAAAGGGTAGCTTGACCCCCCCATCGGGGCACTCTGTAGTTTCTCGCTTTTTCCCGCGGGAGATATACTGGGATTATCATGGCTGACGCTCCGAAGCAGGCGAAGTTGCGGCTTAAGGACAAACGCGCACGGCTCGTGTGGGTGAAGGTCGCTGCGGGCGCTTCCGTCGTCGCCGTGTCGCTTATCCTCGTCTGGTACGTGGCACGCATCCCAGGTATCACCATCACCGCGCTTGAGGTGTCGGGGGCGAGAGAAGTCGAGCAGGATGAGGTCCGCGACGCGGCCCGGAGCGCCCTTTCGGGCTCCTACTTCTTTCTCATCCCGCGCGCGAACGCGCTTGTCTTTCCGAAAGAACAAATGACGGCGGCGATTACGAACGCGTTCCCGGAAGTCGCCGAGGTTTCCATCTCGCGGGAGGGCTGGAACGCGCTCCGCATTTCAGTGTCGGAACGCGCTCCGGTTGCGCTCTGGTGCGACGAACTCCCGAACGCGGATGGCCGATGCTATTTTGTAGACAAAAAAGGGTACGTGTTCGCAGAAGCAATTGACGGCGAAGGGCACATCCGTTTCTACGGCGCGTTGTCCGGTTTGCCTCAGGAAGCAGGGGGCCCGATAGGAAACACCTATATCCCGGAGGATTTTGCGGCGCTCAAGTCATTCGTTGAGGAAGTGTCTTCGACCGCGCGTCGCACCCCCTCTTCGGTCCTCGTTGAAGAAAGTGGCGACGTGTCTCTCACGTTCCTCCAGGGCGGCGTCCTCCGGTTCGTTCGCTCGGCCGACCGGCACGCGCTTCTCGAAAACATCGCCTCCGTCTTCTCCGCGCGTCCCATCGGCGCGGACGAGGCCTTGGAGTACGCCGACTTCCGTTTCGGCGACAAGGTGTACGTGAAGTTCTTGGAACACTGACCTCGGTTTTGACGCAGGTTCCCCGCTCGAGTAAAGTTCACGGGATGGATCCGATCAAACCCGAACGGAATGGTGTGAAGCCCCTCGCGCGCAGGGAAAAGCCCGATTTTTCGAGAGCTCGCGCTGAATCCATAGCGAAAGAGAGGCTCGCGAACGGCAAAGATGAGATGTGGAAGCATGTCATCGATTTCGGGTGGCAGGAGGTCGAGCCCGGGGTACACCTGTTCTACGTGCGGTGGGGGAAGAAGGGAGGCGTCCCGTTCATGATGCTCCACGGAGGCCCAGGGCACATGTTTAATGACACGCACTTTGCGCTCATGGACGCTACTGTCCACGATGTCGTCGCCTTCGACCAGCGGGGGAGCGGCGCAAGCTATCCTCTTGCCTCTGAAATGACAAAGGAGTGGGCGCAAGACGTCGGCAATCCGCTTCACGTCGTTCGCGACACCGAGCATATGCGGCAAACGTTTTTCTCGGGTAAAAAAATACACGTCGCAGGCGGTTCGTGGGGTTCGACCGCGGCCTTGCTGTATGCGGAAGAACATCCCGACCAGGTCGCGTCGCTTCAGCTCTGGAGCGGGTTCATCGGTTCGCGCGCCGAGGTCGAGAACATGCTTGCCGATCCCACAGGGAAAAAAGACTTTCCGTACCGCCGAGAGTACCAGTGGTTCATTTCGCACATCCCGCCGGAAGGGCGCGGCGACGTCATCAGCTTTCTCTATGACAAGATATTCAGCGATGATCCGGCTGTCGCGAAAAAATTCTCGGTCATTTTCGAAACGTACGAATACGTGCTGTGTGCTCCCGACGGATACACCTATGAAACCGGCTTCCAAAAGATTTTGCAGGATACCGAGAACGACCCAAATGTCGTTTCGCACGCCCGGCTCGAGATTTCCTACCACATGCACGCTCCGAAGCGGGTCGAGGACAGCCCCGTCTTGAAAAACATCGGAAAACTCAAGGACATCCCTTGCACTATCGTCCAAGGGAAGAGAGACCTTTGTACGCCGCCCCAGTACACGCACCAGCTGCAGAAGGCATACGGAGATAACTGCGTCGTCCAGGAGGTGGAGAGCGGTCACATTCGCAGCGATGAGGCGTTGAAGGCACAACTTCGGAAAAACATGCTCGCGGCGGCATCTCCGCGCCAAGGTTGATAACGACGTCGAGTGTGTTACAAAAAGTATATGGCTGAAAAAGGCGAAGGGCCGGACCTTCCCGGGGCGGACTCTCGGGACGATGAGGTGAGGGCAATCAAACGCGATACTGCTCGGGGCTGGAATCTTGCCACGCGGAACGCCTCTCGTAATGCTCGATTGTCCGGCACGTCATCTGATGAAGCCGCTGAGCTCGCAAAAAAGGCACAAGCCGCCGTGCGTGACGCGAACAAGAAACCCGAAAAGTAGGCAATGACCAAGCCGCTCCAAGCCCGCGTTCGCGGGCCTTTGGTATAGTGCCCAAACATGAATAGGGGATTTTGGGACACGCTTCCGCGGCCGTTTTATGTCTTGGCGCCGCTTGCAGACGTGACCGACGCCGCGTTCCGCCGGGTCATCGCGAAGTACTCTAAGTCACCTGTGCGAAATCCGGGTTTAGCACAGGTGGCAGAGACCCGGGTCTCTGCCAGGGTGCCATTCGCGATGTGGACGGAGTTCGTGTCCGCGGACGGCTTGGCATTCGCGCCGGAAGAGGGGAGAAAGAAGCTCCTCGCGGATCTTATCTTTACGGATGCGGAACGGCCCATCGTCGCGCAATTCTTCAGCGGCACGCCCGCGAACATGGAGAAAGCCGCCGCGCTTGCCCGAGAGCTTGGCTTCGACGGCGTCGACGTCAACATGGGCTGCCCGGACCGCTCCATTGAGAAGCAGGGTGCAGGTGCCGGGCACATCAAGGATCCGAAGCGGGCGCAAGAAGTCATCGCCGCCGCGAAGCGCGGCGCGGACGGTCTTCCGGTGTCGGTCAAAACCCGGCTCGGCTACAACAAAGACGAGCTCGAGGAGTGGCTTCCGAAACTTCTCGAAACAGGACTTGCGGCAATAACCCTCCACGCGCGCACCCGGAAGGAGATGTCTGCCGTTCCTGCGCACTGGGACCGTGTCGAGCGAGCGGTCGAACTCCGCAACTCACTCGCGCCGGAGACCCTCATCGTTGGGAACGGCGACACCGAGGACCTTGCGGACGCGCGCACAAAGGCGGAAGAGACCGGAGCTGACGGCATCATGCTCGGCCGGGCCATCTTCGGGAACCCGTGGCTTTTCGGGGGGCACGTTCCCTCGCTCTCCGAAAAGCTCCACACCATGGTCGAACACACACGGCTCTACCAGGAGCTCCTCCCGCACAAATCGTTCGCCATCATGAAGAAGCACTACAAGGCCTACGTGAACGGCTTCGACGGCGCGGCGGAGTTACGGGGCCAGCTCATGAACGCCGGAAACGTCGAGGAGGTCGCGCTCCTCGCGGAGGAGTTTCTCCGGACTGCCTGATACACTGGGCGTCGATGGAAGCGAGCATCGTCGCGAACGGCACGGTCAGGAGCGGTGTCTGGCTCCGGAAGAACCTCAAAGGCGTCATCATCGCGGCTGATGGAGGGGCGAATACCTGCCTCAGGCACCGCATCATCCCCGATTACGTCATCGGGGATTTCGATTCGGTGAAGAAGAGAACGCTCGCCGCTTTTAAGCGCTCTGCGACGATAGTCCACACGCCCGAACAGAGCACGACGGACCTTGAGAAAGCGCTCCGGCTTGCGGAAACGCTCGGCGCAAAGCGCATCCTCGTCTTTGGCGCCATCGGCACGGAGCTCGACCATATGATGGCGAACGTCTTCGCGCTCACCGCGCGCTCAGCCATCGTGGACGAGACCCACGATATCCGCATCATTGAGAAGCGCTTCGCATTCTCGGGGAAGCCGAATGACATCGTTTCCGTTATCGCGCTCACCGCTGTGCGCGGCCTCACCTACACGGGCCTCAAGTGGCCGGTTGCCGGCCTCTCGGTCCCCGCCGGATGGGTAGGGATACGCAACCGGCTTGTCGGACGGAAGGGAAGCGTGTCACTCCGGAGTGGTAGGATAGCGCTCATACGTTTCTCCGCATGAACGGGCTCGCCGTACTCATCACGACCGCGGTCACGCTCGCCGCCCTGAGTCTCCTTTTCACGAAAGGTAGGGTACGGAACACCGAGGAATATGTCCTCGCGCGCAATTCCTTGGGGCCGGGCGCCATGAGCTTTTCTCTTTTCGCGACCGGCATGGGCGTCTGGATACTTTTCGGTCCCGCCGAAGCGCTTCTTACCGCGGGTGTTTTTGCGCTCTTTTCGTACGCGCTCGCGAGCACTTTTTCTTTATGGATATTCGCGTGGATTGGAACCCGCATCCGGCAAGTCCTGCCCGCCGGGACGACGCTCACTGAATACGTCCTTACGCGCTTCGGCACTCCCATGTACCTCCTCGTTCTCGCGGTCACGTTCGTCTACATGGCGATAGCGATAGCCGCGGGCCTTTCCGGCATGGGGCTCGCGGGCGAGATCATGTACGGCATCCCGCCCTGGCAAACCATCGCCATCCTCGGGTTCGCGACGCTCTTCTATACCGCGCTCGGCGGCTTCCGGGCGTCCGTCGTCGCCGGGAAGCTCCAAACGTTCGTCATCCTGCCCCTCTTCGCGCTCCTCGTCGCGATGAGCGTTTTTCTCATGGGGGATTTCGGCGCGGCCTGGACTCAGGCGAACGTTCCTCCGCTCGGGTGGCCCGATATCGACTACGGCCTCGCGCTCTTGATCGGGGTCATCTGTGCGGAGGCGTTCGACCAGATCTGGTGGCAGCACGTCTATTCCGGCCGTGATGAACGGGCGATGCGGCGGGGGTTCTTCATCACAGGGCTCATGGTTTTTCCGGTCGTCCTCATCGCGGGCGCTATCGGCGTCTACGCGGCGGCGGGCGGCGCGACCTTCAGTCCGTCGACTGCGATTTTTGATTTCCTCGTGAACATGCCAGCGTGGCTTTCGACCTCGGCGATGGTCCTCGCGGTAGCACTCGTCATGGGGAACACCGACAGTCTTTTGAATGGCATGGTGAGCCTCGCGACGGTGGATGTCCGCCGGCTCGTGCCGTCGCTTGCTGACGAAAAGCTTCTCCTTCTGGCGAAGCTTCTCACCGTCCTCTTCGCGCTCACCGCCATGGCCATCGCGACCCTCGGATTCTCCGTCCTCTATCTCTTTCTTCTCGCCGACCTCATCTGTGCGGGTGCCGCGTTCCCGGTTTTCTACGGGATGTTCTCGAAGTCGGTGGGGAAGAGGGCCGCGCTCGTCGCGGCCGTTCTCGGCATCGCGTCAGGCGCCCTTCTTTTTCCTGACCCTTCGTTCACGCGCGGCGACCTCGGCTTGAGCTTCCTGGTCGCACTCATCGTTCCGGCCGTTATTATGCTCGTTTTCAGGAAAAAATCTACTGAACCGCATACTGTGGTAGGGTCTGACCCTGCCGACTCCTCGGCTCGGCAATAGGAGACATTCATTCTCCTATTGCGCTTGCTCTACGTCGCCGGTAAGCTAGAAGCACTATGGAGGATGTGGTGAAGCTCCTCAAAGAGGCCGGCGCCATCCTCGAAGGACATTTCATCGGGACTTCGGGGCGGCACATGTCCGTCTACATAACGAAAGACACCTGGTTCCCGCACACCGCAACGGTTTCGAAAGTGTGCTTGATGCTCGCGGAGCTTAATAAGGACAAGGGTATCGAGGTCGTCGTGGGTCCCGCCTTGGGCGGGGTCGTCCTCTCGACCTGGACCGCCTACCACCTCTCACAGATGACGGGGAAAGAGGTGCTTTCGGTCTTCACCGAGAAAACCCCCGAGAACGGGCAGGTATTCAAGCGCGGCTATGACAAGCTTGTCGCCGGTAAGCGCGTCCTCTTAGTCGAAGACACGGTCGCGACGGGAAGCTCCATCCGGAAGGTCATCGAGGCGGTGCGCGGAGCGGGCGGGAACCTCGTGCAGGTCTCTCTAGTCGTGAACCGGGTCTCAAATAACGTGAACGCGGACACCCTTGGCGTCCCTTTGAACG
>CAYHKM010000032.1:0-9205 GCA_964357285.1 uncultured Candidatus Saccharibacteria bacterium | reverse complement strand
ACTTTTTTGCTGGGTGGCGAGTGGTAGCGAGCGGCGGCGGGCTGGCTTCCTTAGTTCCGTTCAAAGTAGGTTCGTCCAAAGTTCAAAATATCCCACAAAAAGACTTCGATACTGTCGTTATTGCGGGTTTCCGAGAGAACCGGACTGGATTTTCAGTGGTCCACAAGCGAGATGGACAACTTTTCAAGCGGCTAAAAGTTTTATAGGATGTGCCCGAATGAAGGCCACACCGGGAAGAGCCGCGGATCGTGTCGTGTCGCGCGACCCGGATTGCCGGCAAGTGCTCGCTACTATTGGCCAATCGGTCCATTCATACTACGGACGCGGCTTGAAGAGCTCTACGCTCATGGACAAGGTCGAGACGTTACTGGGGTCGCGGACAGATACAGAGCAGTATCGGATCGATCGACTGCTTACAAAAGCCCACGCCGACGACGAGATGCTCTTTCAAGTCAAGAATCCGAAGACCGGCTTCTATGACGGCTTCGCGCCAGTCGACGTGAACGGCATCATCGCTCCCATCTCCGATGACGCATTCCAGAGCCTGGTCGCGAGCATCGAACCGCTGATGCAGGAGCTGCGCGCTCTGCTTCAGAAGATATATTCCTCCGACCGTCTCACCGTTAGAGATTTAGGGCTCAGGGAACTCTCATCGGAAGACGCCCGGCTCGTCCTCCATATTATCGGCAATTCCATCTATTTTGAGCCAAAGCTCAGAGCTCCACAGATGAGCGAGTACCCATTTCTCGTGGTCGGGGGCTTCGACGGCGCTATCGGTGAACTAACCAACCCGGAGCCGCGTTTCTTCGAGATGAACCTCGGCACCCCGAGCGGCATCAGCAATAACGTACAACTTCTTTCGCATCTCACCCGCGTCGACCCCGAACTTTCCGCACTACTCAGGGGTCACCTGCCTGAGGACAATACGTTCGAGATACTCCGGAGCGCGATTGAAAGCAATGCGGCTCAGTGGACTCGGCGTAAGGACGGCATCTCGGTCGTCATCGGCCCCGGGATCTATAATGGGGCCCATCCTGACGTGGCGGCGATAGCGAAATTCACCGGGATGCCGCTTGTCCGCTCTTCGGACCTGTATGAGGACCGCGAAGGGTTCATCCGCCTTGATGCGGGCGTGAACGCTGAACATCCGGTCGTAACCGGCATCTATGGCCGGGCGGAAGAATCCTTTTTTCTCCAATCGAATGCGGACGGCATCCCGATAATCAGCCCTGACTTCGTCGAGACCAATCGACGCCTTGCGGAATCCTTAGGCATCGAAATGCGTCCTGGGGCGATATACGCTTACGTGAAGGACAAGAAGGGAAATCCCGTTGATGTCGAGCGGGACGCGGAGGGGCGCCCCGTGTATGAGCAGATTGCCGATCAGCTCGGTACGGACCCACGCGACCCACGCCGAGGCCAGGGCTCTTTGGCCCGAGCAATCCTCGGGCGGAAACTGTACTACTCAGCTCTCGGAGGGCGCGTCGTCGATGATAAGCGGCTTTTTCACATCATCACGCGCCATCTCATGGCGATGGGCGTTACGCATTGCGCTCGGCAGGTCGACGGCATCGGACAGAATGAATTTTCACGCCTATACGAGGATCCTGAACGATTTGTCGTGAAAGAACCCATCTTCTCCGGCGGCGTCGGAGTGTATTTCCCCGTACTTTTGGGCGCATCGGAAAAGAAGGCACTTCTCGCGAAAGTCAGGAAACAGCCTCGCGAATACGAAGTTCAATATGTGGTTGACGTTACCGTGCTTGACTCGGTACAAGAGCGTTCGGGGAAGCTCCGTCGATCGGAAGTCGCCACGGATACGCGCATCTACGCCATCATGGATGGCGACGGGCATGTCCGCGCCGGCCCTCATTCCCTCCTGGTCCGCACCGCACCGCACGGAGGCCTCTACACGAACACTTCGAGAGGAGGGGGCTACGGCATCGGCGTCGTATACCGTGAGCGTCGGTATTCGAGGCGTCCCGTAACGGAACCTCCAAAGGAGAAACAAAAGCAAAACACTCCAGTCATCGCTCATGCGAGGAGGCGGGAATTGTTCAAGCTCTTGTCGGGGATGCGCGCACTGTTCATGCAGATACAGCTCGCAGGGCCTGAGCAAAGGGAGACCATCGATCTTGTGAGAACGGAAGCGCTCCCAATGTCCTATGACCTCCGGAACGTAATGGATATCCTTCCCACGGAGCTCCTTCCACTCATATCGTTCCTGCGTGAGGTTGCCGAGGTGCCGTATGACTCGCGAGCTATGATTCTCGAGCTCCGGGATCGGCTTCTGGGTTTTTTCAGAATCGCTTCGGCTCTCCGCGTAAGTCTCAACTTTTTCCGCGAACGCGGCGATTTTCTGAAGGTCAATTGGGGTTCCGGAAAGGAAAAACATATGAAGACCCTGCCGGACTCGATCCGCATACATTATTTTGACGAACCCGAGGTTGCCTACGAGAACAAGGTGAACGGGAATGCGCGACTCGAGTCCGGCATGTATACGCGCGTAGATAATCCGGAGGTCCAAGCCCTTATCGAAGAGATCGGGAAAGCTGGTGGAGAGATACGGCACCTCTTCGCGCGGCAGAGGGAGAAGGATGGCACTATACGCCTGAGCTGGCACCCGCCGTATTTCTGGGTCAATCTCAACCAGAAATCGCGTTCCTACCTGAAGCCGGTCATAGCCATTGACCTCACGCAAGACAGGGCTCTCGCAGCTCTCGAACATGAGATGACGCATTTCCGGTTCTGGCGGCGCTTTTATGAAGCTTCGGTGAGCCGCGGCCTCTCGCGTGAAGATGCAATACGAGAGGCAACGACTCTCAATCTCTCGCACGAAGCTTTCGTCGAAAGCGAACGGGCGGCTTTGACCGAGGAACTGAAAACGGAGAGCGAGCATCCGCTCCACCCTTTCAACCAATTCCGCACTTACAAGCATAAGAAGTTTTTTTATCAGATGGGGTACGTGAACAGAATTCTGTATCCGGAGTTTGAAGGTTTGAGAATTCTCCTGAGCAAAGAGAAGTGGTCTCTTGAACACCTCGATCTTACTGTGGCCGAGGAACACTTCCAGAACCTCATCCGCGTGGCAAGCCAGACGCGTGAAAAGGCACTTGCCTGGCCCGACCTTCAGGAACGCGAGAGATGGGAAGCGGCGTCGCTTCTTGATCTGGCCATTCTCCCTCACGGTCTCGAAAGGCTCAGGGAGAATCTGACGCTCGGTCGGTTCGTAAGCCTTTTTCATATCCATGAAAGGAAAATGGGATTCCCTCCCTCGCCCCTCTCGGCCCCGATAGTCGAGGCCCTCAGGGACACACACCGCACTCCTTCGCAGGAATCCCAATGAATCAAAGTAGCCATTAAAGTGTGGCGGACAGTTTTTCAAGCGGCTCAAATTTTATAGGATGTGTCCACCCGCATCAGAATGCGGCATAGAGAGGAAGGGGGGCGTAGTTCTTTAGATCGTACGTGCGGTTTGAGGTTCAGTGTTCGGACGAGCGCTTGTTTAAATAGGGTTCCGTGTTATAATATTCTTATGGACGAAAATCCCTTGAGAACGTTTGCAGGGCTAAGGCCCGGATCATGTCCGGTATGGGGCAGTCAACACCAGTATGAGCAAAAATCTGACGGAACTCTAAAGTGTCGGTGCGGAAAGTCGCTTTCCTAAAACTAATAGGCCTCCTCGGTTTAGTGATCTGGCAATCGTTTACCCCACCTTCTTATCCAGACGGTCAAGTTTCAGGATCCTGAACATGCCGTACACGACGGCGACGATAACAAGGAAGTTGATGACGATGCTTAAGAGATGACCCCAGAGGATGGTCGCTCCGAAGAAGGGGAATGATGCGTCTTCGAGGCCCGAGAGGGAGCCGAGGATTGCGCCGATCACGGGATTTATGATGTCGTTCACGATGGCTTTCACCAGCTCCGACGTCGCGCCGCCCAGGATGAAGCCCGTCGCGAGTCCCACGACGCCTTGTTTCCGTATAAATTCGATGAAATCGCTCATGGCTTTCTGATCGGACAATCATACTCTATACTTTGGGCCTATGGAACACGGCATTCACGTCGTTCTCAAAGCCGAAGAGCTGGGGCATCTGTGGGGGTTCCCAATCACGAATGCGCTCGTCATGACGTGGGTCGTGATGGCGCTCATTTTCCTCTTCGTGTTCCTCGTGAATCGTCGTATTTCTCTCGTCCCTGGACACACACAGACCATCCTCGAGTGGGGCGTCGAGGGTGGCATGAGCTACATGACCGAGACCCTCGGGGACGTGAAGCTCGCGAAGCGGTTTTTCCCGCTCCTCGCGACTCTCTTTTTCTTCATACTGGTCGGAAATGAATTGGCGTTCTTCCCGGGCGTGGGATCTATCGGATTCTTCCATGGGGAAGAACTCGTGCCGCTCCTTCGGGCCCCGGCGACCGACCTCAACATGACGCTCGCCTTGACCCTCATCTCGGTCCTGGTCATCGAGATTTCCGGCATCATCGCGGTCGGGCTCTGGCGCTACGGAGGGAAATTCATTAATTTTTCCTCCCCGGTCAACTTCGTCGTGGGACTTATTGAACTCGTCTCGGAAACCGCCCGGCTCGTAACGTTCTCGTTCCGTCTTTTTGGAAATATCTTTGCCGGAGAGGTTCTGATCGCTATCGTCGCGATGTTCGTGCCGTACGTCGTGCCGGTGCCGTTCATGCTCTTCGAGATGTTTGTCGGATTCGTCCAAGCCCTCATCTTCGCCCTTTTGACGCTGTTTTTCATAAAGCTCGCCGTCACTCCGGCCCACGAGAGCCACTAGCGGGAGCAGCCGGGGATGGCGTATACTATGGGTATACTTACTGGGCGATTTGGTTTTTACGCGAAGCGTAGAAACCTGCAGGTCTGGTAAGATGGAGCGGGCGGCGGCCCGCTCATTGACCAGAAAACGACCTGGTTTTCCCGGTCCGCCGGGAAGCCGTTTACTAAGTAAGGCAGCTAATCGTTATATATGGATATCGATTCAGCACGATTGATAGGCATGGCGCTTGCAGCCGGCCTCGGCGTCATCGGTCCGGGCATCGGCATCGGCCTCATCGGCGGCGGCGCAATGGAAGCGATCGGAAGGAACCCGGAAGCATCCGGTAAGATCGTTTCGAACATGATCCTCGCGATCGTCTTCACCGAAGCTCTGGGCATCCTCGCCTTGGTCGTCTCGTTCATCATCAAGTTCGTTTAAATCCTCCCATGGGTGAGCTGTTTGCGACCTTCGGCATCGATGTGCGACTGCTTGTCATCCAAGCGGTGAATTTCGGGCTCACCCTGCTCGTCCTGTGGTATTTCCTGTTCCGACCGCTCACAAGGGTCATCGACGAGCGGCAAAAGAAGGTCGCGAAAGGGGTGCGTGATGCCGAAGAAGCCGCGCACGCGAAAGCTCGTGTTGAAGGAGAGCGCGCAGGCATCATCACGAATGCGCAGAAGGAAGCCGAAGCGGTCGTTTCGCGCGCGGTCGACCAAGGGAAGCAGGAGCGCTCCGAAATCGTGAAGGCTGCCCAGGAGCGAGCCGAGAACACCTTGAGGGATGTCGAAGCCCAGTCGGTCGAGCTTAGGAGACGTGCCTTGGCGGAAAGCGAGAAGGAAATCGCCCGGACAGCAATCCTCGCGGCGGAAACGCTTATCCGTCAGAAGTCAGCATAAATCATGTCGCTCGCCCAGTCATACGCGGACGCTTTGAAAGAGCTCGAAGCCGCTCAAATCGCAGACGTCGCGGAAAAGATGATCATCCGCATGAAGGCAAAAGGGCACCTTTCCATACTTCCTGATGTCGTTCGCATCCTCGAGCGCGACGCCGCAAAGCCGGACGCGATCGTCGCGGTCGCGAGCGAATCAGACTTGAAGCGACACGCGAAAGCGATCGCCGCGGCACTCGCGGCGGTCAGTGCCGACCCGAAGTCCGTCGCGACGATCATAGAGCCGAACATCGTCGGCGGCTTCTCGGTCAGGCGTGGCTCGAAGCTCGTCGACGCAACCGATCGCCGCGCCCTCGTGTCCATTTACCAGAACGTCATCAGCTGACTATGGTCGACAAAACCGTCATCGAGCGCCTGAAGAAAGAGATCGAGTCGTTTTCGATCGGAGCACAGGCCGAAGAAGTCGGCGTCGTGCGAAAAGTAGGAGACGGCATCGTCGAGATCGAGGGCCTTGCAGGCGCAGCGATGACCGAGATGCTTTCGTTCGACGAGGCGAGCAAGGGAAGCGTCGCGAAGGCGCTCAAGCGCGACGGAAGCGTGACCGGCATCGTTTTGAATCTCGAGGAAGACGCGGTGAAAGCCATCCTCCTGGGGGACTCGTCGCGCGTTTCCGAAGGCATGGTCGTCCGAAAAACCGGAAAGCTTCTTTCTATACCTGTAGGCGATGCGTTCGTTGGACGCATCGTGGACCCCTTAGGTGAGCCCGTGGACGGCAAGGGCCCTATTAAAGCGTCAGCAGTGAACCCCATCGAGCGCGAGGCGTACGGCGTCATTCACCGCGCGCACGTCGATACGCCGCTCCACACCGGCATCAAGGCCATCGACACTCTGATCCCCATCGGCCGCGGCCAGCGCGAGCTCATCATCGGAGACCGCGGTACGGGCAAGACGACGGTCGCGATAGATGCCATTTTGAACCAGGCGCTTGAGCCGAAAGAGACCCGGCCCATCTGCATCTACGTGGCCATCGGGCAGAAGGAATCAAAGACTGCCAGGATCGCGGGACTCCTCGCGGAGCGTGGCGCGATGGAGTACACCATCATCGTGAATGCGGGCGCCTCCGAGCCCGCGGCGTACCAGTTCCTTGCGCCCTACGCGGGAGCTGCGCTCGGCGAGTACTTCATGGATAAGGGGAAGGACGTTCTCATCGTCTACGACGATCTGTCGAAACAGGCGGTCGCGTATCGCGCGCTCTCGTTGCTCTTGCGGCGCCCGCCGGGGCGCGAAGCGTACCCGGGCGACATCTTCTACCTCCATTCGCGACTCCTCGAGCGCGCGGCGAAGCTTTCGAAAGAGAAAGGCGGCGGCTCCATGACCGCGCTTCCCATCATCGAGACACAGGAAGGCGACGTGACCGCCTACATCCCCACGAACGTCATCTCCATCACCGACGGACAGATGTTCCTCGAAGCGGATCTCTTCAATAAGGGCACGAGGCCGGCCATCAACATCGGCATCTCGGTTTCCCGCGTCGGCTCCGCGGCGCAAACGAAAGCGATGAAGAAAGTCGCCGGCCGCATCAGACTCGACCTCGCGCAGTTCCGCGACCTCGAGGCCTTCATGCAGTTCGCCTCCGACCTCGACGAGAAGACGAAGAAGCAGATCGATGCCGGTCGGCGCCTCTCCGCGGTCCTGAATCAGGACAAGAACGCGCCGATGCCGTTCGAGCGGCAGGTCGTCGTCATCTTTGCCGCTACGAACGGATACTTGGACACGTTTCCCGCGGAGCGGATGACCGAGATCGAAGGACGGCTTCTCGGCTACATGGACCGGGAATACAAGAACCTTTTTGACATGATCCGCACCGAGCGCGCGATATCCGACCAGGCCGACCAGGCGCTCCGCGCCGCCCTCGAAAGTTTCGCGAAGTCAGTCTCTTGACCCCGAACTATGTCCCTTAAGAACATCAAACTGAAGATTCGCTCCGTCGACCAGACGCGAAAGGTCACCAAGGCCATGGAGGCCGTCTCGGCGGTGAAGATGCGGAAATCCCAGACGCGGGCGCTCACGGGCCGCCCCTACGCGCGGGCCGCGCTCTCGGTGCTCTCGCGGCTCTCCGGATCCTTGAAGACCATACGCCACAGACTTACGGTCGTGCGTCCGCTCTCACGGGTGGCCGTCGTTGTTATCACCTCGGACAAGGGCCTCTGCGGGGTCTTGAATGCCGCGGTTATCCGGGAGGCAGACCGCGCCATCAAGGAACTCGGACTTCCTGCAGAATCGGTGTCCATCTACGCGTTCGGCAAGAAAGGAGCTGAATTTTTTGAGCGGCGCGGGTATGACCTCAAGGTACGCTTCGATAACGTTTCCGACGACGTCCAGATCGTCGATTTCGAGAACGTGGGGAGAGCGCTTGCGACCGCCTTTTCCTTGAGCTACTTCGATCGCGTCATCGTGGTCTATACGCGCTTCAAGTCGACCTTTGAGCAGTTCGCCGTCTCACGGGCGGTGCTTCCGCTTTCGGTCGAGGCGATGCGGGAGATCGTCGAGGGAATCATTCCCGAGCGCGGCGTCTTCGCCGAGAAGCGGATGGAAGAGCCGCCGGCGCCGGCCTATTACACCGTTGAGCCGTCTCCGGAAACCGTCCTTGATACCTTGATCCCGCGCCTCGCAGGAGTCGTTCTCTACCACGCTCTCCTCGAATCGAAGGCATCCGAGCATTCGGCCCGCATGGTCGCGATGAAGAACGCGTCCGACAAGTCCTACGATCTCTCGAAATCTTTGACGCGTGAGTTCAACAAGGCCCGCCAGACGCTCATCACCCGGGAGGTTTCTGAGATCGTCGGCGGTATTGAGGCCATGGCGACAAGCTAAGGATATGAACCCCGTTAGAAATCGCGGACGCTTTGCCTTGATTAGTGAAATAAACTAAAATACCTCTACCCGTATGGCTGAAGTCGCAGAAGTTAAGTCAGGTCCGCGTCCTATTTCTAACGGGGTGAACGGGATCATCACGCAGGTCATCGGCACGGTCATCGACGCCCGCTTCGAGAAGGGCATCCCCGACATCAAAAACGCCCTGGTGTGGAAAGGGAAGGACCGGAAGGTCGTCTTCGAGGTCGCCCAGCACTTGGGCGTGAACCGGGTCCGCGCTATCGCCCTCTCTGACACCGCGGGCTTGACGCGCGGGATGGAGGTCGAGGACACGGGCGCTCCAGTGTCAGTCCCCGTCGGCGAAAAATCACTTGGGCGCCTCTTCAACGTACTCGGAGACGCGATAGACGGTAAGGGCGATATTTCAGCCGAGGTTCCTAGGTCCTCAATACACCGCGAAGCGCCGGCGTTCGTCGAGCAGAGGACCAAGGCGGAAGTATTCGAAACGGGCTTGAAGGCCATCGATCTCCTGTGCCCCTTCATCAAGGGCGGCAAAGTGGGACTCTTTGGCGGCGCGGGTGTCGGCAAAACCGTTCTCATACAGGAACTCATACACAACGTCGCGACCGAACACGCAGGATATTCCGTTTTCGCGGGTGTGGGGGAA
>CAYHKM010000031.1:6632-9945 GCA_964357285.1 uncultured Candidatus Saccharibacteria bacterium | reverse complement strand
GAAGCCGCCTCCAAGATTAGGAATCGTTAAGGCCCGTGAGAGATGATCACGTTGATAGGCTCTAGGTGTACGCGCGGTAACGCGCTCAGCCGAGGAGTACTAATTCGCCGATCTTTCGCGGGGAAGCATGAAAACCACATATCATGCTCGGTGTTCTCGTTATGATTCGCGTTGAAGGTTTTGTTCGGAGTGCTTCGCACTCGCTTTCATCGCTCGCTTGGAAATGAATAAGCCTCGCTTTTCATTTCACTCGCTTGCTCGAAAGTAGGTGATTTGCTCCCGGTTGGAAAGACCTCGTCTTCCAACGGGTCAGGCGCCTTAAGAACACGATTGAATACATTGTTTTGGTGGCTTGTCAGTGGGGTCATACCCGTTCCCATTCCGAACACGGAAGTCAAGCCCACGAGAGCCGATGGTACTCGAAAGGGGAGAGTAGGCAGCCGCCAAAACAATGTATTGAATAAGAAACGATGGTATTCGAACTGTAGTAGTCCCGACGTTGCAGTCGGAACCCCGACCAGAGCGTCGTGGCTAGTCGCCAGAGTGTAGCATTCAACCGTAAGGCTCCGCCCCACGGCGGGGCTTTGGTATGATGGCGGCATGGAATGGTCAGCGCGTCGGCAATTCTTATACGCCTCTGGCGTCCTCCTTGTGATTCTCGCGCTTGCGGGACTTATCTGGTACGTTTTTTTCTATCGTCCGCCGTCCTGCACCGACGGCCTTCAGAATCAGGACGAGGAGGCCGTCGACTGCGGCGGCGCCTGCGCGGCGCTGTGTGTGGTCCCTAAAATATCCATCGTATGGGCACGTTCCGTCGAAGTCGCTCCCGGCGTCTTTCACGGAGTCGCCCTAGTGCGGAATCCCCTCACTGACGCGGGAGGTGAAAACATGACCTATACCATGCGACTTCTTGATGCCGAAGGAATCCTGATCGCCGAGACGATGGGGACGCTCTCGCTTGCTCCGGGCGAAGTGGCACCTATTTTCGAGCCAAATATCCAGGCTGGTTTTCGCGTCCCGGCCCGCACATTCGTGTCCGTCGACGCGGGATTCTGGAAGAGAATGGAGCACACAGTGGACCCCATCCGCATCGGCTCACCCGCGCTTGACCAAGAAGCGCTCCGTCTGTCCGCTACCTTAGAGAATACGACGGCGCTTCCCGTAGGGCGCGTGACCGCGACCGCCCTCCTCTATGACGAAGAGGACATTCTCGTCGCCGCGTCGCAGACCATTCTGGACGGCATCGCGCCGCGCGCGTCGAGAGAGGTCATATTCACGTGGCAGCAGCCGTTCACGAAGCCGGTGGTCAGGATCGACATCGTTCCGCGCATCTCCCGATAGGCCATGGACATCTTTAAGCGGACCGATTGGCTCCTCCTTGGTAGCGCTTTTCTCATTTCACTCGCAGGACTTTCCGTCATGTATGGCTACGGGAACGAGGCGACTTTTGCCGCGAAACAAGCCGTGTGGCTTTTGGTCGGCGTCGCGGCCTTTTTCATAGCGAGCGGCATCGATTTCAGGTTCCTCCGGCAGACATGGTTCGCCATCAGCATCTACGCCCTCGCGCTCGCCCTCCTCGCTCTCCTCTTCGTCGTCGGTTCGGTCTTTCAGGGAGCTCAGAGCTGGTTCGACTTCGGCGGCTTTGCGGTCCAGCCGGCGGATCCGGCCAAGCTCGCCCTCATCATCGTTCTCGCGAAATATTTCTCGCGGCGGCACATCGAGATAGCGCACGTGAAGCACCTCCTGGTGTCCGGCGCGTACGCACTCCTCATCTTTGCGCTCCTCTTCTTTCAGCCCGACTTCGGCTCCGCCGTCATCGTTGCGGGATTGTGGGTTGGCATGGTCCTTGTTGCGGGGATTCCGCTCCGGCACCTCCTTCTTCTCATAGGCGCGGGGGTTGCGGCCGCGCTCCTTCTCTGGACCTTCGCACTCGCTCCCTACCAGAAAGAACGCATCGTTTCGTTCATCCACCCGCTCGCGGACATCCAAGGCACCGGCTACAACGCATTCCAGTCGACGGTCGCGGTCGGCTCCGGAGGGCTTCTCGGGAAGGGAATCGGATACGGGACGCAATCGCGGCTTCAGTTCCTGCCGGAGCATGAGACCGATTTCATCTTCGCGGCGTTTGCCGAGGAGTGGGGGTTCCTGGGGTCGCTCCTCCTCTTCACGCTCTATGGCGTCCTCATCTGGCGCATCGTGGTCTCCGCTCAAGAGGGAGCGACCAATTTCGAAACCTTGTTCGCGCTTGGAGTCGCCGTCCTTTTCACCGTCCATGGGGTGATACACATCGGCATGAACATCGGACTCCTGCCGGTCACCGGGACGACGCTCCCATTCATGAGCTACGGAGGGTCGCACCTCGTGACCGGCTACCTCATGCTGGGGATCTTACAGGCGATGCGGCGGTACTCTCGCATCGTCCATGAGGACGAGCGGCACGAGGTGATCGGGGTCAGCTAGTCCGGCCCGTACACCCGCTCCGTTTCCGCCACCATCCGCTTCAGGCTAAAGTGTTCGGCGACGCGCGCACGCGCGAGGTCGCCGAGCTTCCCGGCAAGTGCCGGATCCTCGATGACGCGCTCGAGCGCTTTCGCGAGGGCGCGGGCGTCCCGCGGCGGGACTACGATGCCGGAGCGTCCGTCCTCAATCTCCTCCGGAACGCCGCCAACGCGCGTCGCAACGATTGGAAGCCCGGCCACCATCGCCTCCAAAACCGCATACGGCAGTCCTTCTTTAAGAGAGGGAAGGGCGAATACGTCGAACGCGCGAAGGATGCGCGCTGCGTTTTCCATCGCTCCCACGAAGAAGACCCGACCCTCGAGGCCGCGCCGTCTTGAGAGCGTCTCAAGTTCCTGCCGGAGCTCCCCCTCACCGACCACGATGAAGCATGCCGAGGGCACCCGGGTCACCGCGTCGATCAGATACCGAACACCCTTGTTTTTCGTGAGCTCGGCGACGACGCCTATCCACGGCGCATTCTTCGGCACTAATCGTCCCGCGCGAAGCTCGATCTCGGCGCGCGCCGCATCCCGCGGCATGAAAGCGATCTCCGGGATGCCGTTCCTGATGAGCCTCGTCTTCCACGGCGTGGGCGACGCACCTCGATCCTTCGCAGAGACGGCTATGATGGCGTCCGAAAGGAAGGCAGTCGCCACTGAGCCCGCCCACGCGATGAGGAGCCAGAGTGGGCTTCTGGACTCATGGAAGGGCCAGCCGTGCGCGGTAAAGACGATACGCTTGACGCCCGCTGACCGCGCGGCCAAGGCCCCCAAGGCGCCCGCCTTCGAGCTGTTCAGATGAACGATGTCCGGTC
>CAYHKM010000031.1:0-6622 GCA_964357285.1 uncultured Candidatus Saccharibacteria bacterium | reverse complement strand
TCGTCGAAAAATCCTACGTCCCGTTTCAGGAACGGGACATCCCGCACGGGGATATCCCGGGCCAAGAGTCGCGTTGTGAGCTCTCCCTCGCCCCCGGTCGCGACCAGGACCTCGTACCGCTCCGCCGGGAGCGCTGTTGCAATGTCGAACACGTAGCGCTGCGCTCCGCCCATGTTCGGCTTCGTGACCACGAACAGAATCTTCAGTCGTCCCTTCATCCGATGTACGGACCATGGTAGCAGACGTCGCGTTTCGCACGTTGCGACCCATGAGCGTTTTCAGTAGTATGGTGTTCAAGAATGACTCAAAGATTCCGCCGCGAAGGCCCCGCGCTCTTTGCGGGGGATATCTGCTTTCTCGCGCTCGCGCTCTGGGCGACCTTGGTGGTGCGCTACGGTACGCTCCCGGAGGCGGAGGCCTTCATCCAGCACCTCGTCCCGTTCTCCCTCCTTTTCCTCCTTTCTGCTCTCGTGTTCTTCATCTCAGGGCTCTACGAAAAACACACACTCGTCTTCAAGGTAGATCTCCCGCAAACAATCTTCTACGCGCAGATCGCAAACGCCGCGGTCGGTGCCATCTTTTTCTTCCTTGTCCCATATTTCGGGATACAGCCGAAGACGAACCTCTTCATCTACCTCATCCTTTCGACCGCGTTCGTTTCCTTCTGGCGCGTCGTTATCTACCCGCGCCTCTCCGCCTCCCCCCGGATTTCCGCAGTCCTTGTGGGTGAAGGGGAGGAATGTGCGCACCTCTACCGCGAGATAAACGGTAACAATCGGTACCCGTTCCGCTTCTCGACGTTTATCGACCGCGCGAACCCGTCCTCTGTCCCCGTCCGGGAACGGGTACTCGCGGAGGTGAAGAGCGGTGCCTCGATCGTCGTCTTGCCGTTTTCGTATCTCGAGGACGGTTCATTCCTTCCGGAGTGGGGGAATTTGATGTCCGGCGGAGTCCGCTTTCTCGACGCCGCGGCTTTGTATGAGGACATCTTCGACCGCGTCGGGCTCTCGTTCCTCGACCAGCGCTGGTTTCTCGAGGAGAGTGCCCGCGCGCGGAACGCGCTCTACCGGGTCCTCAAGCGCGTCATGGATGTCGCCCTTTCGGCGAGCGCCCTCTTCTTCCTCGTCGCCCCGTTCGTCATCATCATCGCGGCCTTGAAGGCCGGAGGGGGGACCGCTTTCATCTTTCAGGAGCGCGTTGGGCGCGCGGGAAAGCGCATCAAAATCGTCAAATTCAGAAGCATGCTCTTCGATGACGGCGGCGACCCGGAAAAGCAGAAATCGAATCGCATCACGCGCCTCGGTGGCATCCTCCGCAAGACCCAGATCGACGAATTTCCGCAATTCTGGAACGTTCTCACCGGAGACCTTTCGCTCGTGGGGCCGCGCCCGGAGATCCCCGCCTTGGTCAAGGCGTACGAGGCGGCGGTACCGTTCTACAGCGCACGCCATCTCCTTCAGCCCGGCATCTCGGGGTGGGCGCAGATCAAACACGCATCCCCGCCGAAGTTCAAGATGGATGTCGAAGGGACGCGCCACAAGCTCTCGTACGACCTCTACTACCTGAAGCACCACTCGCTTCTCCTCGATGTCGCGATAGCACTTCAGACCTTGAAAATCCTCTTCGCCCGCGCGGGCCGTTGACCCGCGTCCGCACTACCTCGTGAGCTACACTGCTTTCATGGACCCGTTCCGCGATGCGCGCGTCCTCGTGACCGGGGGCGCTGGATTCATCGGCTCTCACGTCGTCGATACCTTGGTCGCCCGCGGCGCCGACGTCGCCGTCATCGACGATTTCTCGACCGGAAAACGCGAGAACCTCGCCGCGTCCCTCGGGAAGATCACCCTTATCGAATCGAGCATACTTTCGGAGCGTGCGATTACGGACGCATGTGTAGGCGCGCAGTTCGTCGTGCACCTCGCCGCGTTCGTGTCAGTTCCCGCCTCTATCGCTGACCCGGCCGCGAGTCACGAAACGAACGTGACCGGAACTTTGCACACGCTTCTCGCGGCGCGCGGCGCGGGCGTCCGGCGCTTCGTGTACGCCTCCTCGAGCGCCGTGTACGGCTTCACGGAAGCTCTCCCGTGCGGCGAGGACCAGCCCTACATCCCCGAGTCCCCGTACGCAGCGCAGAAGGTCATGGGGGAAGGGTACGCGCGACTCTTCTCGCGGCTCTGGGGCTTCGATACGGTCCGCCTCCGCTTCTTCAACGTCTACGGCCCCCGCCAGAACCCCGCGGGCGGGTACGCGGCCGTCATCCCCGCGTTCATCTCCCGGATGAAGCGCGGGGAAGCCCCGGTCATATTCGGTGACGGCGCGGCGACGCGCGATTTCACCTACGTCGGCGACGTCGTGAATGCCATCCTCCTCTCCCTTGTCGCCCCTGACGTTGGGGGCGGGGTCTTCAATATCGCCTCTGGCATCGAGACGTCGGTCACTGACCTCGCCCGCTCCCTCGCCGCCCTCGAGGCGGGCGCTCCTTCGCCCGTCCACGCTCCTCCGCGCGAAGGGGATATCATTCGGAGCGTCGCCGCGGTCAAGCGCGCAGAGGATGCCTTAGGGTTCCGCGCCGTCGTACCGCTTGCGGAAGGCCTTCGGGCGACCCATGCGTCATACTGATAGCGCATGAAAAAGAAGATACTCGTGACCGGCGGGGCGGGTTTTATAGGAAGCCATGTGACGAAAAAGCTTCTTGCTCTCGGGCATGAGGTGGTCGTGGTCGATAATATGAACAAGTATTACGACCCGGCGTTGAAGCGGGCGCGCCTCAACGAGTTCAAGGACAAGATCACATTCTATGAAGCGGACATCGCCGACCTTCCGGCGCTCACGGAGATTTTTGAAAAGCACAATTTCGATACGATTTGTCACCTCGCGGCACAGGCAGGCGTCCGTTATTCACTTTCGCACCCGGAGGTGTACCAGCGTACGAATGTAGTTGGAACTAAAAATGTTCTTACGCTCGCGCATACATACGGCATTCCCCACGTTATCTTCGCCTCTTCTTCGTCGGTATACGGTGATTCGCGAGAAACGCCTTTTATGGAAGAAAAATCCCTTGGAAAACCCCTTTCTCCATACGCCGCAACGAAACAAGAAGGGGAAAAGCTTTGCAGGGAATATGCTGGCGAGTACGGCATGAATATTACTGCCCTCCGGTTTTTTACCGTCTACGGCCCTTGGGGACGTCCCGACATGGCTCCCATTATCTTTACGGAGAAGATGCTGAAAGGAGAAACGATAGAACTTTTCAACGGCGGCGACATGAAGCGGGATTTCACCTATATCGACGATATCGTCGATGGCTTCATGCTCGCCTTGGAAAAGGCTCCGGCGGGGTTCGAGGTATTCAATCTCGGCCGCGGCGTTCCTACTCCTCTTATGGATTTTGTTTCGGTGCTTGAAACCACTCTTGCAGTTAAAGCTCGCACAATAAAGAAACCAATGCAGCCGGGCGATATGCAAGAAACCTACGCTAGCATTTCTAAAGCATGGGAGGTATTACATTTCAGACCCAAAGTATTGATTGTAGAGGGATTACAAAAGTTTGTAGAATGGTACCGTATGTATTATCGCCTATGATTATTGACGGCAAAGCGCTCGCCGCCGAACGACGTGAAGAAATAGCGAAAGAGCGGGCCCTTCTCGGGCCCTTGTCCTTGGGTGTCGTCATCGCGACGACCGACACGGTGACGGCCTCGTACGTCGGCATCAAGAAACGCGCGGCGGAAGCGCTCGGCATCTCCGTCATCGAATACCGCTTGAAGGATGACGCGCCGACCGAAACCATCATCGCCGCGGTCGGGGAAGCCTCGCACCACGACGGGCTCATACTCCAGCTTCCTCTGCCGAAAGGAGCGGATACGGAGCGCGCGCGGAACGCCATACCGCTCGACCGCGATGTCGACGTTCTCGGTGATGCGGCGTTCGAGCGCTTCGCACAGGGCTTCTTCCCGCCGACCCCTCCAGTCCCCGCGGCGATGCTCTATGTCCTCAAGAGGAACGGCGTCTCCGTGAAAGGAAAGACCGTGGTCATGCTCGGCATGGGTCGCTTGGTGGGGAAGCCCGCGGAGATCCTTTTCTATCATCTTGATGCGAACACGAGGACGCTCATCAAGGGTGACGATGTCCCCGCAGTGACCCGTGGGGCCGATATCATCGTCTCCGGCGCCGGCGTCCCGCACCTCTTAAAGCCGGACATGGTGAAGGACGGCGTCGTGATACTCGACGCGGGCGCGTCAGAGCTCGGAGGCAAGCTCGTGGGGGACGCCGACCCCGCGTGCGCCGAAAAGGCGTCCGTCTTCACGCCGGTGCCGGGCGGCATCGGGCCCATCGCGGTCGTCGAGATTTTTGCGAATCTGGTCATTCTTGCGAAGGCACGTGCTGGACGCTAGACTTACGCTTTCCATGCCGCAGCTTTCCGAATCCGCACTGAGGAAGCTCCTCATCGCCCTCGCGGTATATCTCGTCTCTCTCTTCGCGGCGAACACGCTCGGCTCGAAGCTCATGCCCTTCTTCTTCGGGACGCATCTCTCGGTCGCCGTGTTCTCGTTCCCCGTCGTCTTCCTCATGACGGACGTCGTCGGCGAGATCTATGGGAAAAAGATAGCGAAGTTCTTCGTCCTCGCGGGGTTCGTCGCGACGGCGCTGTGGATCGGCTACTCCTTCCTCTCTCTCGCGATGCCGTGGGGGGAGCGGGGGCTCTGGATCCACGACAGCTACAACGAGGTATTCGGCATGTCGGTCCGCATCGCCGTCGCATCGCTGGTTGCCTTCATTGTCGCGGAGTATCAGGACGTTTTGTCGTTCTTCTTCTTCAAGGCGAAACTCGGCGATCGTTGGTTCTGGCTCCGTTCCAACCTCTCGAACCTCTGGTCGCAGCTGCTCGATACCGTCATCTTTATGGTGATCGCGTTCGCGGGCGTCTACTCGTGGCCCACCCTCTTCGGCATCATCATCCCGTGGTGGCTCTACAAGGTCGCGATGGGCGCTCTCTACACACCGCTCGCCTACGCCGGCATCTGGTTTCTCAAGGATAAACCGCCCCAAGCGTGAGTCCCGTTAGAGGTCGTGGTCGCCCCCAAAGCTGTTTGCAGTATCGTCAAACGGTGAGGTACGCTTGGATACATCATGCGTACACGCCCCCGACGAACGCGACCTGTCTCTAACGGGATGAAAGTGACCGCCGTCAGAACGAGGATTTTCAAGGAAGGCGAGAACCTTGTCGCGTTCGTCCGTGAGCACATCCCACGCCTCAAAGAGAGGACCGTTCTTGCGGTGACTTCGAAAATAGTTGCTTTGTCTGAACGCCGGACCGCACGCCCCGCAGGCAAAGCCGCCGAAGAGGCTTTAATACGCTCCGAAAGCACCGCGGTCGTTCCCACGAAGCACGTCTTCGTGACTATCCAGGGCGGCATGCTGACTGCAAACGCGGGCATCGACGCCTCGAACGCCGTGGAAGGCGTCATTCTTCTTCCTAAGTATCCGTCCCGTTCCGCCGCGCGGCTTCTGCGGTCTCTGAAACGCGCCTATCGCGTGAAGCGGCTCGGAATCGTGATTACCGACAGCAGGACCATGCCACTTCGCGCCGGAGTGACCGCCGTCGCCATCGCGTACGCGGGAATGAAAGGACTCCGCGATTACCGCAGAAAGCGTGACATTTTCGGGCGCAGGTTCAGGTACACCCAAGTCAACATACCAGACAGTCTTGCGACCGCCTCGGCGCTCACGATGGGCGAGGGGGCCGAACGCCAGCCCTTGGCGATAGTCGAGGATGCCCCGGTCGCCTTCGCCTCGCGCACGAGGAAAAACGAGCTCCGGATACCGCCTGCGGACGACATGTACGGGCCGCTTTTGGAAGGTATGTTCAAGAAGATACCGAAGAAGCACTGATTTGATTTTCGCTTCCGCGGGTTGCATACTAGGCCGATGCTCACGACAAGGCTCGCCGCGCTTGCCCTTTTCATCGGGGGAGCCGCGATAGGGTGGTTCATCTACACGTCTGAAGCGGCAGGGAAGCCGTTCCCGTTCAAGTACGGCCTCGATCTCGCGGGCGGGACGCACCTCGTCTATTCCGCGGACACCTCGAAAGTTGTACCCGTGGATATCCCCGACGCGATGGAGGCCCTCCGAAGCGTCATCGAGCGCCGGGTAAACATATTCGGAGTCTCGGAGCCCCTGGTCCAGGTAGAGCGCGGTGGCGTTGCCGGGGGAGGAGAGCACCGCCTCATCGTGGAGCTCCCCGGCATCTCGAACCTCGATGACGCGGTGAAAGCGATCGGCGAAACCCCGAGTCTCGATTTCCAGCTTCAGGAGGCGGTCGGGACCTCGACCATGACCTACATCGCGACGGGGCTCACCGGTCAGTACTTGACGCACGCGGCACTTCAGTTCGGCGCCTCCGGCGCGAGCGGACTCTCGAACGACCCCATTATCGTTCTTACTTTCAACAGCGAGGGCGCGGAGCGTTTCCGCGTTATCACCGAGAAGAACGTGGGCCGAGTTCTCGGCATCTTCCTCGACGATGCCCTCATTTCCGCACCGGTCATCCAGGAGGTGATACCGAACGGCACGGCGACTATCTCCGGCACATTCACACCGGAGGAGGCGCGCGAGCTCGTGC
>CAYHKM010000030.1:8581-10053 GCA_964357285.1 uncultured Candidatus Saccharibacteria bacterium | reverse complement strand
AGCGTTCGCTCGGAAATGAAGAAGCGCTCTTGAACAACAGAATATTAGTACTCTGAGCTGGGGGATCGTCTAATGGTAGGACAGAGGACTTTGAATCCTCTAATCTTGGTTCGAATCCAAGTCCCCCAGCGAAGCGTGTGAACAGGCGCTTCTTCATTTCTCTCGCTCACTAGACAGCAGGACAGGAGGCCCTTGAAGCAACCGAGCGACGAGCGAGGGTGTACTGAGCTCAGTAGAGCGAATGTGTTCCCAGCATAATAGAAATATAACGATATGTCGTCACTTCAATTCTCGGAACGCAACCTTCTTGAAAAAATACTTGGCATGCGTACAGGATACGTTTCTGATTTTTCAGATCGAACCTTTCAAGAATTCGTGCTGGAGAAAACTGGGATTGACATTCTCACGCCTGAATACGAGGAAAATGGAACGTCTAAAGCAAATCGACTCCGTACTTTTTTAAAAAAAGAATCAGATGCTACTGTCATCGCACTCATCGAACCGTTAATAAATTATGCATATACTGAGAAAACAGGTTTTGATAGAGAGATTCACGCGAGAGATGAGATCCTGTTCATAGAAGCAAGAAAAATTGTACAGCGGTTAAAAGATGATTTATCTACTAGTTTTCCGCAGAATGCGGAACTAACAGTAACAGATGTATCCAGCCGACCCAAAGCTGTATCTGGGGGTATGCGACCAGTTTTCATTCCACAGACTAAAAGCACGTCGAGAAATATCGATTGGACGAAATGGGGAACAATCTTTGCAGGTATCGGAGTTTTGATAACTCTATTGGCTTTGTTCCTTAATTAGTGAAGTTCCGTACCAGACGGGCAACTAACCAAAGTATGAAAAAGGTAAATACAGAATGGGTTATTGACGTAATCAAGTATTCCGTAATTTGGATGTTTTTTCTAGGAGTTACAACTGTTTTTATTGCTCCGTTTTATCAATATCTCCTAGACACCATAGGAGTTTGGATATATTTAGTTTTTATTCTTCTAGGGATTTTGACAAAAAAATGGCTTTCAATCTCTTCTAAATAGTTGGATTTTAAGGGATAAAAAGATAAATGGGGTCAGTCACCATTAATTAGTACTATGGTGTTTCCATGCCCCGCATACAACGGGTCGATGCCAGTGGAGAGGTCTGTCACATCTCCAAGGACCATTTGATACAATCGATTTTATGACCACAAAAGGGCTCGCTGGCGGTGTCGCGCATACGATGCCGGGGGATTTACGAAAAGCTCTTATGTCGACACCCAGAGCGCGAGCGCTATGGGAAGACATTACTCCGCTCGCGCGCAATGAGTGGATTTGCTGGGTTATATCCGGCAAAAAAGCGGAAACGAGAAATATCCGTATCGAGAAAGCCCTTTCGAAGCTTAAAGGCGGAATGCGCAGGCCCTGTTGTTGGGCCGGCTGTCCTCATCGCTGAAAACTCTGTCCTTGATTAAACGCATGACA
>CAYHKM010000030.1:0-8571 GCA_964357285.1 uncultured Candidatus Saccharibacteria bacterium | reverse complement strand
CCACTTGAAAGGGCTGAATATATTTTCAGAGAGACGCATGACATTGAAAAAATACACACCCCACCACAAAGACGGCAAGTTTGTTGTGTGGAAAGAATATTTAGACGGCCGAGTAAAAGGCTTTCAAGCGGAGGGGAAGCTTGAACTAGAGGAAGGGCAAGAGCCTTTTCCGTGGCCAATGAAAACAAGTTCATTTTGACACATGAACGGAACGCGCTCTTTGCTGCAATTGGAGAGCAAAGCTTCCGCATGTTATCCACTTCTACCCCCCCCTCTAAAATTACTGTTCTATAATGAAGAGCGTAAAACTCTTCCGGAACGGATGCCCTCTTTTAGTTAGTAATGCGTACTATTAATATATGAAGGAAATCATTATCCATCGTAGAAACATCGGTCCTGTAGCAATCACGCTTTCGGTGATTGCATCGGTCCTGTTCGTGGTGGGGGTTGTGCAGGCCGCTACGACCATCGGGAGCAACATCAACACGGACGGAACCTTGGGTGTCACAAGCTTGACGACTTTGGGACAAGCGTCCACGACCAGAATCTCGGTGTTCGATACCGCGTACTTCGGCGGTACCGCAACCTCGACATTCAATTCCGCGGGCAACTTGAGCGTTGCCGGGACGCTGGGGGTCACCGGGGCAAGTACGCTCTCCTCGACACTCACGGTCTCCGGCCTCACCTCTCTCGGTCAGGCGTCCTCCACTCAGTTGTCTGTTTTCCAGAACGCATATTTCGGTGCGACTGCGACTTCCACCTTCACTTCAACCGGCGCGCTGGGCATCGCTTCAAGCTCCCCGTACGTCGCGCTCGGCGTCGTTGGCACAACAACCTCAAGTGCCGGCATGAGGATCGGTGCGGTAGGCTCGGGCATCACACAAATCCTCTTCGGCACCTGCACGGTGACCGTTGGCTCGATTACTGCGAGTACTACCGCGATGGCGACGTGTACCGCAACCGGCGTTACCACGAGCGACAGAGTGTTCGTCACTCCCTATATCACCAACAACGGCATCTTTATGGTAAGCGCTTCATCAACTGCCGTTGATACCATCCAAGTAGCGATACATAACGTCGGCTATACGGGGGCAGTAGACCCTGCGGACAACGTGTGGTCGTGGATGGCGGTTCGCTAGCCCTCTTTCTAACTTTTATAGTAGCTTGTGAGAAACGCATCGCGCACACTACTTGCAGTCGTATCCCTCTTATTGCCCGCGCTCGCGCTCGCGGCCACGAACGACTTTACCGCGAACAGCAACATCACCGTTTCGGCGGTCACGTTCGGCGCGGGCACGGCCGATATGCTCATTGTGAGCGGCTCAACG
The DNA here is from genome assembly GCA_964357285.1 of uncultured Candidatus Saccharibacteria bacterium. Classification (GTDB taxonomy): domain Bacteria; phylum Patescibacteriota; class Minisyncoccia; order Phycocordibacterales; family Phycocordibacteraceae; genus Phycocordibacter. Next base: position 7,243 of record CAYHKM010000030.1, on the reverse strand, counting down.
GCAGAAAGCTGGACCTACTCGAGCGGCACGTTTACGGTTTCCAACCCCGGCACCTTTAACGTCGGGTCATCGGACAGCGCCGTCAAATCAATTCAATTCACGAGCGGCGGCACGGCGCTCGTCTGCGCCGAGAACACGACGCCGGGGACGTCGTATGCTACCGCGCCGACTGCCGCCGGAACGTACACGGTTTCACCGTCAGCGGCAACCGACTGCACCAGCTTATGCTCGGCCGCTGCCAATGCGGTGACGTATAACTCGTTCCCAACCTGCGGCGCGGCAAGCTGTAGCGTTGGTTACCGCGTCGCCGGTTCAGGTGGAAGTGCGACGTGCGCGCCTCTCGGCGGCGGGGTCATTACGCCGTGCAATCCGGGCTATACCCCTTCAGGCGGTCTCTGCATTCCGTCCGCTTCTTCCGCGCTCCCGGGAACAGCGAACCAAGGGGGGATATCATCAGGAACGGTTTCTGCTACCTTTACACAAACTCTCGAAAGAGGGGCACAGGGAAGCGATGTGTACCGATTGCAGCAACTTCTCGCATCTGACCCGTCGCTCTTTCCAGAAGCTCTGATCACTGGTTACTACGGTTCGCTTACCGTAGCTGCCGTTGGGCGGTTCCAATTGAAGTACGGTGTTGTCGCGTCTCCCAATGATCCTGGTTATGGGATAGTGGGCCCAAGAACGAGAGCAAAACTCCAAGAAGTGTTTGGCGGCTCAAACGCGCCCGCGCCGTCCAGGCAGGATACTCCTTCTGCTGGAGGAGCGACGTCTGGAGCGGCATTTTCAAAAAACCTAAGCCTTGGCATGACTCACGGCGATGTGAAAAAGCTTCAACGGCTCCTGAACGCCGACTTGGATACGCGCGTTGCAGAAAGCGGTGGGGGCTCGCCGGGCAACGAGACGGATTACTTCGGGCCCCGTACTGAAGAAGCAGTCCAGAAGTTCCAAGTGAAGCATGGCATCGTATCGTCCGGTACTCCCGAAACAACCGGCTATGGATTAGTGGGACCCAAGACGAGAACTAAGCTGAATGAAATATTCGCTCAATAATTTTAAGCCGGGTGACTGCATCCTCTCTGGCGATCACGTTTGGGGTATCTTCCCGGGTTAAAGGAGGCCCAGGCAAAAACATTCCATCCCTTTAGTTTAATTAATGGACACCTTCTGGCTCGCGCAAGCGATAGGCGTCGCCGGGCTCGCGGCCATCGTATACTCATACCTCGGCACGACCCGGGGTCAGATACTCGACCGGCAGATAGCAAGCTCCGCTCTGTTCATCGCGCATTTTTCGCTTTTGTCCGCATGGACCGGTGCTCTCACGCACGCTGTCGTCATCGTGAGGAATTGGGTGTTCGCTCGCAGGGACACAGAGGCGTGGGCCAAGCACCTCGCATGGGTCTTTCTCTTCTGCGTTCTCTCAATAGGGGTTGCGCTCTTTTCATGGCAGGGCCCGATAAGCTTGTTCCCGATGGTGAGCGTCCTCATTGGCATTTATGCCCGCTGGCAGGAGAAGGCATCAGAGATACGAGTCTACGGACTCATCGGGTGCCTCCTGTGGCTTCCGTACACCATCGCGGTCAACTCCTACGCCGGGACGGTGAGCCAACTCGTGATAGCCGCCGCCATCCTCTATGGCATGTTCAGGCATGACCGGGGAGCGGCGAAAACCGCACTCACTATCCCGGGATAGCTCGTCACTTATCGAATGGCGTTTTCCGTCGAGTACGAGATTTCAAAGATTCCCTCGAAAACGCCGCTGGTATATACTCGACCTATGGTCCTTGAGCGACTATTTGCGCGGAGAGGAATGCGCGCAGGACGGTCCTCTGCGCTTGAAACTTTGGAGGGGTTTGCGCGTATGTCCGACAGGCAGCAACGCATGCTTCGGACCTCGCTTGCAGTAGGCAAGAAAAACGTTTCGGACGCCAACTGCCATCTTGCTGTTTTCTACCTCGAGAATGAAGTGCAGCAGCCCGGCGGACGTACCCGGCAAAGCGATCTTCGGAGATTCCAGCATTCCGGATATGAAACGGAGGGGAACCTTACCCTTGCCGGCTTGCGCGCGCAGATAGAAAAAACCGGTTTCCCCTGCATTGTGGCTCCGAGTGAGCGACCCAGCACGGATGGGGCATTAATGCCGCTTCACACATTCGTCGCGCTCGGTCACCGCGGCGCGGACATAGAGATCTGGGAGAAGCAGGGATTCGCATCAGCACCGCATCGCACAACCCTTACTGAGGTTTATGCGCGATACGCGTCCCATTCTCGGGATCTGTATTGGAGCACGCGGCTCATGGCAGCTATAAAAAACTCTCGCGACCGCAGACCTTAGCCCATACGCGGCTTCTCAGCCCGAGAGCGTCGCGAAATAATCGGCGGGCGTTTCCGCGCGGCGTATCAGCCGGAACGAGCCGCTTTTTTCCATGAGGAATTCCGCCGAGCGGAGCTTGCCGTTGTAATTGAAGCCCATCGCATGCGCATGCGCGCCCGCGTCATGGATAACAAGAGTGTCCCCGGGCGCGAGGCGGGGAAGCGAGCGGTTTATCGCGAACTTGTCGTTATTCTCGCAGAGTGAGCCGACCACGTCGTACATCGTGTCCGCAGGCGCGTTCTCTTTTCCGAGGACGCTCACGTGGTGGTACGCGCCGTACATTCCTGGACGCATGAGGTTCGCCATGGTGGCGTCCATGCCCGCGTAATTCTTGTAACTCCGCTTCACGTGGCGCACCTTCGCGACGAGGTAGCCGTGGGGGCCGGTCACATAGCGGCCGCATTCCATGAAAAGCTTCACGGGTTTGTCACCCTTCGGGCGCAGTATCGTTTCGTATGCGCTTCTCACCCCCGCGGAGAACGCCAGAACATCGAACGCCGGGTCTTCGGGCCGGTAGGGAATCCCGAGACCGCCGCCGAGATTTATGAATTCGAACGCGATGCCGAGGTTTTCCTCGATGTCGCGCGCGACCCGGAAGAGGTTCTCCGTCGCCTCGACGAAGTGCTCGGCCTTGAGCTCGTTCGAAATGGCCATGGTGTGGAGCCCGAAGCGCATGACGCCCTTTTCGCGCGCCTTCGCGTATCCCTCAAAGAGCTGCTCCCTTGTCACCCCGAATTTCGCCTCGGTGGGGTTCCCGATGATGGCGTTCCCGCTCTGCGCCGGCCCCGGGTTGTAGCGAAAGGAGAGAAGGTCGGGGAGTCCCGCCGCGCGGTCGAGGAACTCGAGGTGGCCGATGTCGTCCAGGTTTAGGATCGCACCGCGCTCTTTCGCTTCGATGTATTCTTCCGCGGGCGTGTCGTTCGAGGTGAACATGATGTCCGTGCCGGAGACGCCCGCGCGGTCGGCGAGCATGAGCTCGGGGAGGGAACTAGCGTCCGCGCCGCACCCTTCTTCTTTGAGTATCGCGAGGATGGCTGGATTCGGGAGCGCTTTTACGGCGAAGTACTCCTTGAAGCCGGGGTTCCACGAGAAGGCGTCTATGAGGGTGCGCGCGCTTCCGCGGATACCGCGCTCGTCGTAGACGTAGAACGGCGTCGGGTGTTTCGCGGCGAGCGAGTCGATATTCTTTTTGGTGAAAGGCAGCACTTTCATGTCAGTCTTCGCATAATACCCGATTTGCCCGCGGTATACTGGGCCCACATGCGGGTCGTCGAGCTCGTCGCGTATTATTTTTTCTGGCACTACGGCCGCGCGCTCAGTGATCTCTTTCGGCAGTACGTGACCCTTCTCTGGTTCGTCTTCAATTTCTTCTCGATACCGGAGCTACTGCGCACGTTCGTGAGCCCCTTCCAGCGCATGCAAGAGCGCTACGGCGGCGGACTCGACCTCGAGGATTTCTTCGGTGTTATCGTCGTGAACCTCCTCATGCGCATCGTCGGCATGATCGTCCGCTCGTTCGTCATCGTGGGCGGGCTCCTCGTCCTCGCAGCGGCGCTCGCGGGTGGCATCGCGTACCTGATTCTGTGGCCCCTCCTGCCGCTCGTCGTCTTCTGGCTTCTCATGAACGGCGTTACTATTCTCGCCTCCTCGCTATGAACCTGGTGCATTTTCAGGAAGGCATCCGGCTGTATCGCCCCGCGCTCATCCTCGACAGCGTGGTTTCGAAAGGTATCAGGAAGAAGCTCGGCATCGCGTTTTTCGTCCTCGGCATCCTTGCGGGGGCGGGGTTCGTCGCCGGAGGGACAGAGGTCCCGGCCCTTGCTCCGTACAAAGACCTTTTTCGCGGCGCGTTCTTCATCTTCGCGGGTCTGTGGCTTATCGCTCTTCAGCTCGAGGCGTTCCATGACTCGTACTATTTCCGAGACATCCGGGCTCGCACGCAAAGACCCGGAAGGAGGGACACGATGCCGATGACGTTCATGCTCGCCCAGATCCTCTTCGCACACGGGACATCGGACGCGACAAAAAGCTTTTTCCGCTCCTTCTTCGGTTTGAGCGTCATGACGCGTCTGGGGATACACGCGGACGAGGTTGCGGATTTTCTCAAGACAAAGGCGCGCGCCGTCCCGGCCGAGGCGCTCGATATCCCGGATGGCCCGCTCAATGTACGCGTCTTTGCGGAAGCGGTATACGATGCTGACGAAGAGCTCTCGCGGTTCCTGTTCGCGCGGGATGTCCAAAAGGACGATTTTCTGGGTACGGTAGCGTGGCTGGGGAATGCGGAGGCGAAGCGCAAACGCCGACAGGAACCATGGAGCCGCACGAACCTCGGCCGCATCCCGGGGCTCGGGAAATCATGGGCGTACGGACGGACATATTACCTTCGGCAGTACGGCGAAGAACTCTCGGGCGGGGTCTCGCCCGTGGACGCGGGCGTCGCACGGGAAGTCGAGGAGCTTGAAGCGGCCCTCACGAGCTCGCGCGGCGCGAACGCGCTCGTGGTCGCGGACGCCGGTTCGGGAGAGGACGACATCATCTATGGCTTGGTGGGGATGATCGAGCGCGGCACCGCGCTCCCCGAGCTCGAAGGAAAGCGCGTGTTTCAGATCGACACCGTTTCTCTCGTCAACAACAACCAAGGAAAGCTCGGCTTCGAGAACACGTTCATCCGGATGATGAACGAAGCCGTCCGCGCCGGGAACGTCATCGTGGTCGTTCCGGACCTTCCGGGGTTCCTTGAGAACGCCGCCTCCATCGGCTCCGACGCGGTCCAGCTTCTCGAGCCTTACCTCCGCTCCTCACGCGCGCAGATTGTCGCGACAGCCGACCGGGACCGCTTCCACGAGGTCATCGAGCGAAGAGCCGCTCTTGTGAACGCCTTCGAGCTCATACGCGTCGGAGAAAAAGGGACCTCGGCGACCATGGCGATACTCGAGAACATGGTCCCGTCGGCCGAATCGCGCACCGGCACGTTCTACACGTACCAGGCGGTGAAGGCGGTCGCGGACTCGGCGACGCGATTCTTCTCGGAAACTACGCCGCTCGGCAAAGCGCGTGACCTTCTGTTCGAAGCGCCGGCGATCACCAGGAAGGCCGGAAGAAGCATGGTGACCAAGGACGACGTCATGACCTTGGTCGAAATGAAGACGGGCGTTCCGCAGGAAGGGAAGATAAAGGAAGGGGAAGAAGACAAGCTCTTGAATCTCGAGAAACTCCTCCATGAGCGCGTCATTGGGCAGGATGAGGCAGTGAGCGCTGTCGCGAACGCTATGCGGCGCGCGCGCGCGGGCCTCCGGAACACCGAACGGCCCATCGGTTCGTTCCTTTTCCTGGGTCCGACAGGTGTCGGGAAGACCGAGACCGCGAAGGCCTTGGGAGAGGTATTCTTCGGCGAAACGACGCCGTTCCTGCGCCTCGACATGTCCGAATACTCCGGCGGCGATTCGCTCGCGCGCTTGATCGGTTTCGCGGGCGGCCGCCCCGGCATCCTCGCCTCGATGCTCCGGGACCAGAAGTACGGCGTTCTCCTCCTGGACGAATTCGAAAAGACGACGTCGGAGGTCATGAACCTCTTCCTCCAGATACTCGACGAGGGGTTCTTCTCGGACGCGCAAGGGAAGAAGACGAACGCCCGGAACCTCATCCTGATAGCGACCTCGAACGCCGGGAGCGACGAGATATTCCGATTGACCGAATCGGGCACTGATCTCGCGGCCGAAAAGGACGCGTTCACTCGGCTTCTCATCGGGCGCGGCAGCTTCACGGCGGAGCTATTGAACCGCTTCGACGGCGTCATCCTCTTCCACCCGCTCTCACGAGAGAGCTTGAAGCAGATCGCGTTTCTCGTCGCGCGGAAGTTCGCGAAGACGCTCAAAGCGCAGGGCATCATCTTGGAGCCGACCGCCGACCTCGTTAATTTTCTCGCCGAGAAAGGGTACGACCCGAAGTTCGGTGCGCGTCCGATGAACCGCGTTCTCCAGGAGAAAGCCGAGAAGCTGGTCGCGGAGGCACTTATCGGGCGCACGATTTCGCGCGGCGCGACCATCTCCTTGGTGCGCTCGTCGTCCGACCCTAACGAACTCGAGATACGCGTTGTTCCGCGCGCCTAGGGCTTCCTCGTTTCATGCAAAACCCGATAAGCCACACCGAAGAGCACTCTCGCATGGGAGTGTTCGCTCGGGATGCCGTCATCGGCCTCTCGGATGGGCTCACGGTCCCGTTCGCGATCGCGGCGGGCCTTGCGAGCGCCGGCTCGTCGGCGACCTCTATCATCGTGACCGCGGTCTTGGCCGAGGTCGCGGCCGGCTCCATCTCGATGGGTCTCGGCGGATACCTTGCCGCGCAGACGGACGCGGACCGCTATGACGCGGAGCGCAGGCGCGAGGAGCATGAGGTGGAGCATAAACGCGATGTCGAGGAGGCTGAAACGGTCGCCATCTTCCAGTCGTACGGCCTTTCCGAAGGGGAGGGACGCGCCCTCGTCTCGAAACTCTCCCAGCGGAAGAAGAGCTGGGTCGATTTCATGATGCGCTTCGAGCTCGGACTCGAGAAGCCCGACCGCCGCCAGTCGTTTTGGACCGCGCTCACGATGGGAGTGGCCTACATCGTCGGGGGTATCATCCCGCTCTCGCCCTACTTTTTCATACCCGACGTCTCGCGCGCGTTCGTGGTCTCGGCGGGCATGACCGCGCTCGCGCTCGCCGTGTTCGGGTATTTCCGCGGAAAGCTGGTCGTCGGCCGTCCCTGGAAGAGTGTCGTCCAGACGCTTCTCGTCGGAGGCGCTGCGGGGCACGCCGCGGACCGTATTCTGGGCTTGGTGTCCTGATCCCCCGTATGCACAACCCCGCGTTTTCCCCGGTGGTGTGCGCAAAT
>CAYHKM010000029.1:0-10125 GCA_964357285.1 uncultured Candidatus Saccharibacteria bacterium | reverse complement strand
TCTCGAATCCTGCCGGATCACCTTCGGCTGTATGATTCAACTGGCGAATGGCCCCGACGAAATACTTCTGCCGCCTATGAAAATCGCCGAACGCGATCTTGTCGAATCCAAGATCGTCTATCTCGTTCGGCGTGAATGTCCATCGAATCTTTCCGCTCGGAGACGATCCTTCCGGCGCTTGATCGTCCATCGTTTTCTTAGAGTTCAAAAGCCCGCCTAGGATTTGGCCGTGCCCGAGAAGAACTTGCTTGCCGCCTTTCCGTTCCCTTTCCGCGAGCGACTTGAGAGCCGCTGCCCGATCAAGCGTCCACGACCAAGGCAGCGCAAAAACCTCAATGCCAGCGAACCGAACGAATGCCGCTGGCTCGCGCAGGACGATCCCCCCGGTCGCCGCGAGCGCGGTCGAGGATGCCCGGACCCTCTATGTGAACCCGTGGGATAAGGGGCAGGTGAAGCCCATCGAGAAGGCGATTACGCTCGCGGACTTCGGCGTTTCAGTCGGTTCCGACGCGAACGGCGTCAGGGTCTCGTTCCCCGACCTCACCACCGAGCGCCGCAAAGAGCTCACGAAGCTCGTCAGGGCGAAGCTTGAGGAGGCGCGCATCGCGGTCAAGAACATCCGCACGAAAGCACACGCGGACATCGAGAAAAGCGGTGCATCTGAAGACGAGGAACGGCGCCTGAAAAGCGAAGTACAGAAAGTAGTCGATGAGACCAACAAGAAGCTCGATGAGCTCGCCGAGAAAAAAGAGAAGGAACTTTTGAGTTAAGCCGGAGAAAATCAATAACCCGGCCATGGCCATTCTCATTTTCGTCGTCATCCTCTGCGTCCTCATCGTTGGGCACGAGGCAGGGCACCTGATCGCGGCAAAACTATCGAAGATGAAAGTCCTCGAGTTCGGCATCGGTTTCCCGCCGAAGCTCGCGGGGAAGACCATCGGTGGAACCCTCTACAGCGTGAACGCGCTCCCCTTTGGAGGGTTCGTGAAGATACTCGGCGAAGAAGGAGAGAATGCGAATGACCCCGCCGCGTTCTCGACGCGACCGAAGCTCCTCCAAGCCATGACCATCGCCGCCGGCCCCATTGCGAATTTCGTCCTCGCGTTCCTGCTAACTTCCTTCGCGTTCATGATCGGTGTCCCCGTCGAGGCGGATCCCGCTGATCTCGCGAACGTCCGGGATCCCCAGGTCGTCGCGGCGGAGATCCTCCCTGGTACCCCTGCAGAAACGGCGGGCCTCCGAAGCGGGGACCGCCTGATGTCCCTGGTCGGCGTAGACGGTGTCGAGATGAAAGTCACCACTCCCGAAGCGTTCTCGTCGGTCGTCGAGCGCGCTCTAGAGCCGCTTGTCCTCGTGTACGAGCGCAACGGCGCGGAGGCGTCCGTTGAGGTCACGCCCGTTCTCGGTGTCATCCCAGAAGAACCGGAACGGCGCGCGCTGGGCATTGGACTCACCATGATCGGCATCATTTCGCTTCCGCCCCACATCGCCATCGCGGAAGGGTTCATGGCGACCGTCCGCAATACGGTCCTCGTCGCGAAGGGGATAGCGGAGTTCATCGGGAGAGCGTTCTCTCTCCAGGCCGACCTTTCCGCCGTTTCGGGGCCGGTCGGCATCGTTTCGTCCGTGGGGACCACGGCCACGTTCGGCGTGGGCGCCCTGCTGTCGTTCGCGGCCATCATTTCCATCAACCTCGGCATCGTGAACTTGATCCCGTTCCCGGCCCTAGACGGGGGGCGCATCGCCATGATCGGTGTGGAGGCGCTCACGCGACGCAAGATCCCGCGCGCCGTCGCGAACGGGCTCAATTTCCTCGGGTTCGCGCTCCTCATCCTTCTCATGCTCGCGGTTACTGTAAACGACATCTCACATCTCGTCGGGTAGCCGCCTGCCGTTCAGTGTCGATAGTTGACGGAACGCGTTTTTCTGGTATCATCTTCTGTATACAAGCGTTTGAGTCTCGTACCCCGCGAGACAAGCTGCGCGCGACGAGCGCGACGGATGAAGGAACCGTAAAAATTCCAAAGGGAACCGTAAGGTTTTTGCTTTGCAAAAACCTTCCTTCCAGCGCTCGCTCGCGATAAAAGCAGGCTTTTCTCGCCTCGTTCGCTCGGAAGTAAAAACGTCCCGCAGTGTGTCGGTCAGGCTAGCCCGTAGGGGTCCGCCCGAGGGCCGGAGCACTCGGATCCTAGAGCGGCGCCGTGGTACGGCGTTTTTTATTTTAAAGAGGTCCTCGATGGTATCCTGAACATAAGAATATGAAACACGACATCGACGCGATAGGCATACGCCGGGCCGCTCTCGCGCTCTCGCGCTCGTCGGAAGCGGACCGGAACGCTTTTCTCACGCATCTCGCAGCGGAGCTTAAGAAGCATCGCGAGCATATCCTTGCCGCGAACCGGCGTGACATCGGAAACGCGGAGCGCGCAAAGCTTCCGGAGGCGTTCGTAGCGCGCCTCGCCTTGGACGCGAAAGGGTTCGAGCACATCGCGCGGAAAGTCTTAAGCGTACGCTCGCTCCGAAGCGGCCTCGGGGATGTGGTCGAAAAGCGGGTCGAAAAAAACGGCCTCACGTTCATGAAAGTCAGGGTTCCCTTGGGCGTTCTCGCGATTATCTACGAAGCGCGGCCGGAGGTTACGATTGATGTCGCCGCGCTTTCAGTGAAGTCAGGGAACGCGGCGGTCCTCAAAGGTGGTAGCGCCGCCGTGGAGACGAACAAAGCGCTCTTCGCATGCGTCCGTGCCGCCCTGAAGAAGGCGAAGCTCCCTTCGGCGGCGATTCAGTTCATCGCGACCGGCGACCGCGCGGTCACGAACGCTCTTTTAAAGCGTCACGACGTCATAGACCTCGTCATCGCACGCGGCGGCTACGGGATGGTGAAGTCGGTCATGGAAGAATCCCGCATCCCGATCCTCGCCCACTCCTCCGGCGGCGCGCGCATCTACGTTCACAAGAGCGCCGACCTCGGGCTCGCCGTGAAGATCCTCGTGAACGCAAAGGTGACGAAACCCGCGGCCTGCAACTCGCTCGACACCATCCTTGTCGACCGCTCGATCGCGCCCGTATTCGTGTCCCGCGTGACCGAGGCGATGGAAGCCGCAGGCGTCCGGGTGAAGCGTGAGATGGACTGGGACGAGGAGACGCTCGGGCTCACGGTCGGCATAAAGGTCGTCAAGGGGCTCAATGAAGCGCTTGCGTTCATCGACCGGCATTCGAAGCGCCACACTGAAGGACTTATCGCCAAGGACGCGAGCGTCGTGAAGCGATTCCTCGCTTCGGTGGATGCGGCGGCTCTCTTTGTGAACGCCTCAACGCGGCTCCATGACGGGTACGTGTTCGGCTTGGGCTCCGAGATGGGCATCTCGACGTCGAAGCTCCATGCGCGCGGCCCGGTGGGTTTGAAAGAGCTCACAAGCTACAAGTGGGAGGTCATCGGTCATGGCGACATCAGGAAATAACAAGACGAAGATCGCCATCATAGGCGGTGGGCACATCGGTTCCGCGCTCGCGGAGGGTCTCCTCGCGAGTGGCGTCGCGGGCTCGCGGCTCATGATCGCGGACCGCACGCCGTCGCGTCTTCGTTCGCTCGCGAAGCGCCGCGTCCGTGTGACCGCGGACGCGGCGCAGGCAGCCGCATGGGCCGAGTGGGTCTTCATCGCGGTCAAACCGAAGGATGTCCGGGAAACCCTGGCCGACCTGCAGCCGTTCATCAAGGGTAAGCTCGTGGTCTCCTTGGCCGCGGGCATCCCCGTCTCGTCGCTGCGCGGATGGGCGCACAAGGATGCGCGTCTCGCGCGCGCGATGCCGAACATCCCGATAGCGACGGGAACAGGCGTCGTCGGCCTCTATGCGAAGGGGCTCGGCGCGAAGGAGCACTCCCGGCTTCGCTACGCCCTCGTCGGGCTCGGCGGCGTCATCGAGACCGGTCGTGAATCTGACCTTGAGACCCTTACGCTTATCGCGGGGTGCGGCCCCGGCATCGCGGCTTACCTCGTCGATCTCCTTGCTGCCTCCGCCCGGCGCCTCGGGCTTTCCGCAAAAACGGCCCGCTATGCTTCCGTGAAGACGTTCGAAGGAGCGATGACGTACCTCGACGAACGGGGCCTCGAGCCGTCAGAGCTCGCGCGCTCCGTCGCGACCAAGGGAGGAGTGACGGAAGCGATACTTACGCGCCTCACGCGGGAGAAATTCCCGGCGCGATTCGCGCGCGCGATCAATGCGGGCGCTGAGCGGCTCACGAAGCGCCGCCGCGTCTGAATATACATGTACAAGAGAATCGTCGTGAAAGTGGGGAGTCGGGTCATTTCGGAGGGGGGAAAACTTAATGAAGTAGCCGTGCGCGCAATCGTCGAGCAAGTCGCGGAACTCCGCAGGCGCGGCGTCGAAGTGGTACTCGTCACGAGCGGTGCGACCGCGACCGGCAAGGGGGTCTTCGGCGCGCCGTCCTCGAGACACTCGATAGAAGAGCGACAGGTGTACGCATCCGTGGGGCAGATCCGGCTCATGCATCTCTATGCGAAATATTTCAATGAGCTCGGGCAGATCTGCGGGCAGATACTCGTCACGAAGGGCGATTTCAGGGACCGTCAGCACTATGCGAACATCAAGAACTGCTTCCTGAATCTTCTTAAGAAGGGCGTCATACCGGTCGTGAACGAGAACGACGCGATAGCCATCTCGAAGCTCATCTTCAGCGACAACGACGAGCTCGCGGGTTTGATCGCCTCCCAACTCGACGCGGACGCCGTCATCATCCTCACGAACGTCGAGGGTGTCATGATCGGCGAGGGAGGGAAGACGGCCGCCGTTCCCGAGGTTCATGCGGAGACGGCGCAGGAGATCGAGCGCTACATTGATGCGTCCATTTCCGCCTCGGGGCGTGGTGGCATGAAAACGAAGTTCGAGGTTGCGAAGAAACTTATGACGCAAGGTATCGTGACCTATATCGTGAACGGAGAGGGGAAGCACGCCATTCTCGACGTCGTCGAGGGTAAGCCTCTCGGCACCAAATTCGTTCCGGAAGGAAAGCTCTCGGGGGTGAAACGCCGGCTCGCCCACGCCGAAGGATTCGCATCTGGAGTCGCGTACGTCAATCCGGGCGCTGAAGAGATACTCACCTCGAAGAAAGCGGTGAGCTTGCTCCCGGTCGGCATCACGAAAATCGAGGGCTCGTTCAAAAAGGGTGACGTCATCGAAGTGAGGGGAGAATCCGGCACAAAGCTCGGATTCGGCATCGCGCAATACGACTCCATGGCCGCGAAAGATGCGCTCGGCAAGAAAGGGGAGCGCGCGCTCATCCACTACGACTATCTTTTCATCGGGCGCTGACGGCATCAGGGGTTCGTAGCGGAAAAGCTCTTTCAGGAGTACTATTTCACGGATGCGTCCCGTTAGAAATCGCGGACGCGGCAGAAAGCCTTTTCAGCACAGCATGGTCCACATTACTCAAGTAACCGGGGTAGGAAACGGCGCGCAGGCGTCCGCGTCCTATTTCTAAACGGGATGCGACAATCGCACCTCTTCACGAAAACGAGACGGGAGGCCCCCTCCGAGGAGGTGTCCCAGAACGCCCAACTTTTGATACGCGGCGGTTACATACACAAAGAAATCGCCGGGGTCTATGACCTCCTGCCTCTGGGACTCCGGGTCATGGAGAAGATACGCGCCCTCATCCGCGAAGAAATGAACGCCTTAGGCGCGCAGGAGGTTCTCCTGTCCGCACTTCAAGACCCCGAGATCTGGAAGGCGACCGGCCGCTGGGAAGAAGAGAAGATCGACGTCTGGTTCAAGACGGAACTCAAGGCAGGCGGCATCGTTGGCTTGGGGGCGACGCATGAAGAGCCGATGGCGCGCATGATGACGAACCACGTGCACTCGTACCGGGACCTTCCGAAGTACATCTATCAGTTCGAGACGAAATTCCGGAACGAACTCCGCGCTCGCTCGGGTATCATGCGCGGCCGCGAGTTCACGATGAAGGACATGTACTCATTCACCCGGACCGAAGCCGAGCTCGAGGCGTTCTACGAGAACGCGGGGGTCGCCTACGAGAACGTCTTCCGCCGCGCCGGCATCGGGGATCTGACCTACCTCACGTTCGCAACCGGGGGGATGTTTTCCAAATTCAGCCATGAATTCCAATGCGTTTCGACCGCTGGCGAGGACACTATCTTCATAGACACCGACAAGCGAATCGCCGTCAATGAAGAGGTTATGAACGAGGAGGTCCTCGCGGAGCTGAAACTCGACCGGAACTCCCTCATAGAAACGAAGGCAATAGAGGTCGGAAACATTTTCAAGCTCGGCACGAGCTACTCCATGCCCTTGGGCTTGACCTACAAGGACGAGAGCGGCAAGGACATCCCGGTCGTCATGGGTTCCTACGGCATCGGTCTCGGGCGACTGATGGGGACCATCGTCGAGGTTCTCTGCGACGAGCAGGGCATCGTCTGGCCGGAATCCGTCGCCCCCTTCCGCTATCACCTCCTCGACCTTTCCCAGGGCGACGAGAAAGTACGATTGTTCGCCGACCAGCTCTATGCCGACCTCGTTTCCTCCGGTGCCGAGGTCCTCTATGACGACCGTGACTTCCGCGCGGGCGAGAAATTCGCCGACAGCGACCTCATAGGCATCCCGTATCGGATCGTGGTGGGGAAGCACGCGACTGACAAGGAAATCGAATTTGTGACGCGCAAGGATGGCGCAAAAAAGCTCGTGACGCGCACGCGTCTTTTGGACGGCGATGTTCAGGATTCCTAAAAAGATCGCGGAGCGGTTTTCGCGGGATATCGGCATCGATCTCGGCACCGCGAACACGCTCGTCTACCTCAAGGGGAAGGGCATCGTCGTCTCCGAGCCCTCGGTCGTCGCCGTGAACCAGAAGACCGGGCAGGTGGTCGCGGTCGGGGCGCAAGCGCGCGACATGATCGGCCGCACTCCCCCCCACATCACGGCCGTCCGGCCCCTGGTTGAAGGCGTCATCTCTGACTTCGAAGTGACCGAAGAGATGCTCTCGTACCTCATACAGAAAGCGCAGGGCGAGCGCCTGCCTCTCGGGCCCCGCGTCGTCATCGGCGTTCCCTCGGGCATCACGAACGTGGAGATCCGGGCGGTCAGGGATGCAGCCCGCAACGCTGGCGCGCGCGAGGTCTTCATCATCGAAGAGCCGATGGCGGCCGCCCTCGGCGCCCGACTCCCGGTCCACGAACCCGTCGGCACCATGCTCGTCGACATCGGCGGTGGCACGACCGACATCGCTCTCATCTCCTTGGGCGGCATCGTCCGCTCGAAGAACCTCCGCATCGCGGGGGATGCCTTGAATCAGGACATCTCGGGGTATATCCGGAGCGAATTCAAGATATTGATCGGGGACAGAACCGCCGAGGACGTGAAGATCGCGGTCGGCTCCGTCGTGAAGCAGCCGATGCCGCTTCAGACCACTATCCGCGGCCGCGACCTCGTGACGGGACTTCCCCGCGAGATCGTCGTCACCGACGCGGACGTGCGCGAGGCGATCGGGGGGTCGGTGACCGCCATCGTGGACGCGGTGAAGGAGGTTGTCGAAACCGCTCCGCCCGAAGTCGTCGCGGACGTCATGCAGGGCGGCGTCTATTTGACCGGCGGGGGAGCGCTTCTCCGCGGGCTTCCGGAGCTCTTGGCGCAGGAACTCAAGGTCCCTATCCATGTCGTCGATGATCCTCTGACGACGGTCGTCCGCGGGACGGGAGTGATACTTGAGGACGTGGAGAGGTTCAGGAGCGTACTCGTCGACGACGATGAAGGAGCGGTTCAAAATCCGTAAACAGGGCGAAAGCGTCCTCGGGCCGCTCGCCTCCGTCGCGTTCGTCGTCGTGGTTTCTGCGTTCGCGCTCCAATTCGACGGGATGCTTCGCGATCTCGTCTTCAATTTTTCCGCGCCTCTCACCGTGTCTCCCGAATACGGACTCCTTTCCAGGAACGCCCTCATTGCGAAGCTCACGGACGCCGAGCGCGAACTCGAGCGCGTCCGCTATGCGAACGTCGTCGCGGACCTTCTTGCGGAAGAAAATCAGGGACTCCGCTCCCTCGTGCACGCGGTACCACTCCCTCCGAGCGTCGCGGCCCGAGTCCTAGCGCGCCCGCCGAGGACCCACTACGATACGCTTGTGGTCGACACTGGCTTGAGCTCCGGCGTCGCTTCTGGTGACTTGGTCGTCTTCGGTGCGGTCGCGCTCGGACGTGTCGCGTCTGCGGGAACCAACACCGCCCTTGTCGAACTTTTTTCTAATCCTGGCGCGAACCACGATGTTCTTCTCGGGGAGCCTCACTCCGTCGCCATCGCAAAGGGTTTGGGAGGAGGTGCGTTCGAGCTCACCGTGCCCGAGGAGATCGCGGTCGCGGTGGGGGATACGGTGCGATTTCCCTCGACCCAGTCGCTCACGCTCGGCGTCGTTGTCGACATCTCCTCAAAGCCCACCGACGTCTCGAAGACCGTTCGATTCGCATCTCCCGTCTCGTACGCGGACCTCGATTTTGTCGAGATACTGACGGGTGCTGAACAATGACCCGCGCCATTTCCATCGCGGCATTGTTCGGAAGCGTCATATTCGCGCCGTGGTTCGTCACGCTTGCGGCCGGCGTCTGCCTCGTCGCTTTCATGCGCTCCTACGTCCCCGTAATCCTCGCCGGCGTCGCTATGGACGCCTTCTTCGGGGTTCCGGTACCCGCTTTGGGCGGTTTTGCATATATCTACACCGCCTTCTTCCTCGTTCTCGTTTTGACGGATCTTGCCGTACGTTCGCGTATGCTCGATTGACATGAGACGGATGCGCAACAAAGGGTGGCAGTATCAGCCGATCGAGCCGGACGAGATACTCATAGACGCCGCGAACTTGCCTGCGTTCGACACGTCCCGCCTCGAAGGGAGGATCGAGCGGCCCATCAGCGCCGAAACATTCCGGCATGTCTACACGGTGCTCGCGCTCATCGTCGCGGCCGGCATCCTGCAACTTATGAATCTGCAGATACGGGAGCACTCGATATTCGCCACGCATGCAGAAGCGAACCGACTGCATCACGTCGCTGTCATCGCCGAGCGGGGACTTATCCTCGACCGCGAAGGCGGCGTGCTCGCGGAGAACGTGTCCGCGGGAGACAGCGTTGAATTTGCGACGCGCCGTTACCCCTTGGGGGAGGCGGCGGCCCAGCTCGTAGGGTACGTGTCCTATCCGAAGAAAGACCAGAACGGCTTCTGGTATCAGGATTCGACCGAGGGTATCATCGGCATCGAGCGCGTGTTTGACGAAGCCCTCAAAGGGAGGAACGGCCTTCAGATATCGGAGAGCGACGCCTCTGGCGCGGTCGTCTCTGGCGCGGTCGCGCGCGAAGCGCACCCCGGGGAAGACGTTGTGCTCTCGATAGACGCGACGCTTCAGAAGGAGCTTTATACGGCGATCGCTTCCCGCTCGCGCGCGTCCGGGTGGCGGGGCGGGGCGGGCGCCATCATGGACGTTGGGACGGGAGAGTTGCTCGCGCTCGCGAGCTACCCCTCATTCGACCCGGGGGTTATGGCGGCGGGCGAACCGGTAGACGAGGTAGAACGGCTCATCGCAGACCCCACGTCGCCCTTTTTGGACCGAGCCGCGCAAGGCCTGTATACGCCGGGCTCGGTCGTAAAGCCGTTCGTCGCGGTCGCCGCGCTCGAGGAGGGCGTCATCTCTCCCGAGAAGAAAATACTCTCGACCGGCTTCATCACCGTGCCGAACCCGTATGACCCGGAGCGTCCGTCCGTGTTCAAAGACTGGCGCGAGCACGGGTGGGTGGACATGCGGCTCGGCATCGCCTACTCGTCCGACGTCTACTTCTACGAAGTGGGCGGTGGTTTCGAGGATCAGCGGGGGCTCGGCATCGCGAACATCGAATCCTATATGCGGGATTTCGGTTTCGGGGAGCCGACCGGATCAGTGTTCGTCGGCGAAGAAGCGGGAACCATACCGAACCCGGCGTGGAAGGCGGAGAATTTCGATAACGAACCGTGGTTCTTGGGAGATACCTACCACACGGCGATCGGTCAGTACGGATTCCAGGCAACGGTTCTCCAGCTCGTCTCCGCGACCGCGGCCCTCGTGAACGGCGGCATGCTTCCGA
>CAYHKM010000028.1:0-10496 GCA_964357285.1 uncultured Candidatus Saccharibacteria bacterium | reverse complement strand
GCCTTTGGGGGAACTACATCCTCATCGCGGTCGTCGTCACGGTCCTCGGCATCGCCGCCATCGTTGTCGTGTCAACGGTCTTCCATCGGGCGTATGTAACGGTGACGCCGTTTTCCTTCGATGCCGTCCTTTCCGCGTCCTTCCAATCCTCGCCGGAGAGCCAGACTTTGCCGTACGAGCCGTTGTCTGTGAGCGACACCGCAAGCAAAGAGGTCCCGGCCACAGGGAAGGAACAGGCGTCCGAGCGCGCGACCGGTACTATCGTTGTCTATAACGCCTATTCGACCGGTTCCCAGCGCCTCATCACGAATACCCGCTTCCAGACCTCCGAGGGACTCGTGTACCGCGTGCATACACCGCTTGTCGTTCCCGGTTATACCGTGAAAGCGGGCGTCAAGGTCCCCGGCTCCATAGAGGCGACCGTCTATGCGGACCAGCCCGGCGATAAGTACAACATCGGTCTTTCCGACTTCTCGCTCCCCGGGCTCACGGACCCGTCGCAGAAGAAACTCATTTACGCGAAATCGAAAACCGCGATCTCGGGCGGGTTCGTGGGGCAACGCGCCATCGTCGATCCTGCGGCGCGCGCCGCTGCCGTGTCCGACCTCGAAGCTGAACTCGACCGGACGCTCCGAACGAAAATACTCGACGGCACTCCGCCGGGGATGGTGGTCTTTGCTGATACGATTTCGATCTCGTACGTATCGGCTCCCGACACCGTGAAGGATTCGACGAACGCCGTCGTGTCCGTCTCCGGAACCGCTTCTGCACCGGCTTTCTCGTTCTCGGCGCTTGCGCGCGAATTTGCCCGTCAAACCAATGTCGTGTTCGACGCCGAACTCACGGTCGAGAATCCGAACGACCTCATAGTCCGGGCCGAACCCGCGGGCGGAGCCGCCGCGAAGGGTCCGATAACGCTCTCGGTTTCCGGTACCGCCCGCCTCGTTTCGGTTTTCGATCCCGTCAAACTCGCGGAAGATTTCGCCGGTAAGACCAAGAAAGAGGCGGCGGCGGTGCAGGGCGCGTACTCGAGCTTGAAGCGCATCGAAGTAAGCGTCTACCCGGTGTGGAGCGCAGAGCTCCCCAAAGACCCCGGCCGGGTGAAGGTGAAGGTCTCGGAAGAGGAAGGCGGTTGACGCCGGACACTGATTTCTGCTAAGATAACAGAGCCCGATTCGAATACCGCTACGATCAAATGGTACGCCCGAAAGACACGGAGGAGGTTCTCGGCGTAGTCACCGAGTCCCTCCCGAATGCCCTCTTTCGAGTACACCTTGATGGCGGTGTAGAGATTCTCGCGTACCTCGCGGGCAAGATGCGGCTCCATAGGATCCGCGTCCTCGTGGGGGATAAAGTATCTCTCGTTCTCGATTCGTACGGCGGCCGTGCGCGTATCGTGCGCCGGCTCTAGTTGGAAATGAATCCCGTTAGAGGTTATGTGCGTATGCATTACTTACTTTTAATTACCAAAAACGTGTGCCAGTTACATTATTGGCCGATAATCAGCGTACGGACACTTCCAGTGTCCTACCTCTAACGGGATGAAAGTCATCGCATCAGTAAAACGGCAGAAGCCGGGAGACATCCTCGTGAGGAGGCGGGGTCGCTTGTACCGCATCAATAAACGGAATCCGCGCCGCAAGGCCCGCCAGGGTTGAGCTTTTTTCATATGCGTATCGCAGGCGTCACACTCCCGGATCAGAAGCATATCGCATTTGCTTTGACGGCGATCTATGGCATCGGCCGTTCCCGCGCCCGCTCCATCCTCACGAAGGCGAACGTGGAGCTCACAAAGCGCGCCAAGGATCTTACTCCCGACGAGGAGAGCCGCGTCCGCGGCATCGTTGAAACGTTCGAGATCGAGGGAGCTCTTCGGCGAGAGATCGGCGGTAACGTGAAGCGCCTCAAAGACATCAAGGCATACCGCGGCCTTCGTCACGCGAAGGGTCTCCCGGCCCGGGGACAGCGCACGAAAACGAATTCGCGCACGGTCCGCGGGAACGTCAGGAAGACCATGGGCTCAGGCCGTCGCACGCTCGAAAAGACGTAAACTCCTATGGGAAAACGACGCATTTTGAAGAAACACGGAAGCGGTATCGACTCGGGAAAGCGCGAGCGCGCCCTTTCGAAGGTCGCGAAGCGGATCATCGACCGCGCCATCCTTCATGTCGATTCGAGCTACAACAACACCCGGCTTACGCTCACCGATCGGGATGGGAACGCCGTCATGTGGTCTTCCTCCGGGAGCCTCGGCTTTTCGGGAAACCGAAAGTCGACTCCCTTCGCGGCCGCCAAGGTCGGCGAGGTCATCGGCGAAAAAGCCGCCGTGATCGGCGTCAAGGAGGCGGACGTCTTCATCCGCGGGGTCGGCTCGGGAAGGGAATCGGCCCTGCGCGCGTTCGCGGCGAAAGGCATTCAGATACTTTCTATACACGACATCACTCCAGTCCCGCACAACGGCCCGCGTCCCCGGAAGCCGCGCCGCGTTTAGGAAAATAATGAGCGAAGTGAATGTATTTTCGTTAACCCCGCACCACAACTGACCATGACAAATTCAAAAACACAAACCTCTATTTCCTTCTCTCGCACCGGCAGTACCCCTGCCGAAGCGAGCGCAGTTGTGGTGCGGGGTGTAACGTTTTCTAACTCGCTTCGCTCCTAAGAAAACCTAACATGATCATCGGACCAAAGTACAAGATCTGCAAACGGCTCGGCTCTCCGATATTCGAGAAGTGCCAAACCCGCTCCTTCGCGCTCGCCCGTGAGCGCACCACGACGAAGACGAAGAGGGGCCGCGCGCCGTCCGACTACAGCCGCCAGCTCATCGAGAAGCAGAAGCTCCGCCTTACATACGGTTTGACCGAAGGCCAGTTCAGCAATTACGTCGCAAAGGCACTCGAAAGCCGCGTCCCTTCGGCGACCCTGTACGCGCTCCTCGAAAGCCGCCTCGACTCGATCGCCTATCGTATGGGCCTCGCGAAAACGCGCCGTCAGGCGCGCCAGATGGTGTCCCACGGCCACATCACCGTCAACGGAAGGAAAGTAACCATACCGTCAGCGCAGATGTCCGTAGGGAATATGATCGCTCTTCGCGAAGGGAGCCGCGGTTCGGGCCTGTTCGTGGGGCTTTCCGAGCGCTTGAAGGAATTCTCGTCTCCGAGCTGGGTTGGGTTCGACCCGGAAAAGAATGAAGGCACGCTGTCCGCGGTCCCCGCTGCAGCCGGCGGTGACGCGGCGGCGGACATCGGCGCCGTGTTTGAGTTCTACACCCGGTAGTTTTTATTACAAAGAATAAACACGATTGAGTTATGGATTATTCTATCGCGCTCCCTTCCAAGCCCCGCATCGTCTCCGAAGAGGGGATGACGGGGGTTTATGAGATAGACGGCCTGTATCCCGGATATGGCCACACGCTCGGGAACAGCCTCCGCCGCATCATCCTCTCCTCGATACCGGGCTCTGCGGTCACGTCGGTGAAGATCGACGGGGTCGCGCACGAATTCTCGACCATCGCCGGAGTGAAGGAAGACGTCATCGGCATCATCCTCAACCTGAAAAAGGTGCGCTTGAAGATCGCCGACGACCAGCCGCACACCATCACGCTCTCGACGAGGGGCCCGAAGCTCCTCACCGCCGCCGACATATCCGCCCCCGGCCAGGTTTCCATCCTGAATCCTGACCAGCACATCGCGGAGCTGACCGACAAGAGCGCTGCGCTCGAGCTCGAGATGAGCGTCGACACGGGTTTGGGCTACGTCCCCAAGGAGATAATCCAGAAAGACCGCGTCGACATCGGCGTCATCGCCGTCGATGCCATCTTCACGCCCATCCGCCGGGTGAACTACGAAGTGGAGAACATGCGTGTCGGGGACCGTACCGATTTCAACCGGCTTCGCGTCATGATCGAAACCGACGGCACCCTTTCGCCCCGTGAGGCCCTGGAGCGCTCCATCGCGACCATGATCCAACAGCTCAAGGCCGTCGTCGGCTTCAAGGAAGACGAGCCCACCGAGGTCTCCGAGGAGCGTTCTCGCGCGATGGCAGACGAAGCCCGCGAGGACGTCATGAAGACCCGCATCGAATCCCTCGAGCTCTCGACCAGGACGGCGAATGCGCTTACGAACGCGGGTGTCAGGACCGTCGGCGGCTTGGTCAGGAAGACCGCGCCCGACCTCCTTTCGATCGAGGGAGTCGGCGAGAAGGCCGTACAGGAGATCACGGAGGCCTTGGCGAAGCAGGGCACGTCCCTCAGACCCTAATCATGCGACATCACAACACCAACAAGAAATTCCGACGTGAGCGCGACCAGCGTAGGGTCTTCATGAACTCGCTCGCGGAGGCCCTCATCACGAAAGAGCGCATCCTCACGACCGAGACCCGGGCGAAGGCCGTGCGACCCTACGTCGAGAGCCTCATCACGAAAGGGAAGCATCTGTCGCTTGCATCTCGTCGCGGCATCCTGTCGGATCTCGGAGGGCGCGCCAAAGCCGCGAAGAAGGTCGTCGAAGTCCTCGCGCCCCGCTTCAAGGACCGCAAGGGAGGCTATACCCGTATCACCAAGGTCGCGCGGCGCTCCTCCGACGGCCGCCAGAGCGCCGTCATCGAGTTTGTCTAGCGTATGGAACCAAAGACACACACCATCGACGCGAAGGGGAAAAAGCTCGGACGAGTAGCGAGCGCTATCGCGCATCTCCTTATGGAGAAGGATTCCGTCCACTTTGAAAAACATCAGAAGATCGGCGCGCGCGTCACCGTCGTCAACGCGTCCAAGCTTTCCATATCCGAAAAGAAGCTCTCCGAAAAGGAGTACGCGAATTTCACGGGCCACGTCGGCGGGCTTTCATTCGACACCATGCGCGAGCTCGTGGCGCGACACGGCTACAGGGACATTCTGTACCGCGCGGTCCGGCGCATGATCCCCGCGAACAAGCTCCGCCCCGGGATGCTGAAGCGCCTTAGCATCAGCGAATAATACGAAGCATATGACCAACCAGCGATACATTGAGACGGTAGGGAGGCGCAAGACAGCTTCCGCGCGCGTGCGCCTCACGGAGGCCGACGCCATGAGCATCACCGTGAACGGAAAAAGCCACGCCGCGTATTTCTCCACGAAGCACCTCGCGGATACCGCGGAGAAGCCCCTGTCGCATGTGGAAAAGAAATTCACGGTGACCGTGGTCGTTTCGGGGGGCGGCATCACGGGGCAGGCCGAGGCGGTGCGTCACGGCATAGCGCGAGCTCTGACCGAATACGATGCTGCACTCCGTACGCCATTGAAGAAAGCTGGTTTCCTTAAACGCGATCCGCGGGCGAAAGAGCGCCGAAAGCCGGGCTTGAAGAAGGCGAGAAAGGCACCGCAATGGTCAAAGCGGTAGCCGCTTGACCATTGCGGTGAAGAAAAGGGAGTCGGGGGAAGGCACTGTTCCCCCGCGGAGGAAGGAGTGCGCAAAGCGCACGGTGGGAAACCGAGAGGTTTCCACACATGCCGCATCGGAGTAAACGGTAATTTAGTACCGTTTACTCCGGTCCCGCGGAGACGGGAACGGGCAGTGTCGAACAGAGTGAGACAGCCCGTAGGGCGACCGCCGATGCTTCACGCAGTGAAGCAGGCGGTAGGTGGGCAAAACGGGAGTTTTTGATTCTATGAAGTATGTTTTATACTACACTCCACCATGCCAGACGACGATATCGTTCTTGAAGCCGAGGATGGAGAGGGGAACACAGCGACACCTTCGGAGAAACTGAAGAAAACCCGCGATGAACGCGACGAGGCCCGTAAGCAGCGGGACGAGTACCTTGCCGGCTGGCAGAGAGCGAAAGCCGATTACGTCAATTTAGAGCGGCGACTACGTACGTTGGGTCAGGAGCTTTCCAAAACCGCCGCTACGAACATGGCTCGTTCGGTCATCGCCGCATTCGACTCTCTCGAGTCAGCTTTGAAAACCGCTTCGGCGGATGCCCCGAAAGTAGCAGAAGGGATCGCGGCGGTCGTGCGGCAGCTCGAGGAGGGGCTCAAGGAGCACGCTGTCACGCGGTTTTCGCCGAGCGTGGGGGAGCAGTTCGACCCCGTGCGGCATGAAGCCGTTCAGACCCTTGCAACAGAGAAAAAGGAAGATGATAATACCGTGACCGAATGCCTCCAGAGCGGCTACGAGCTCGATGGCACCGTCGTTCGCCCCGCACGCGTGGTAGTGAGGCATTACCAAGGTTCATAATCATAAACGCTCAATGGGCAAGATACTCGGCATAGATCTCGGAACGACCAATTCGGCGATGGCAATCGTCGAAGGGGGCGAACCCGCTATCCTCGAAAACGCCGAGGGGAACCGCACGACCCCCTCCATCGTCGCGGTTTCGAAGACGGGAGAGCGGCTGGTCGGCCTCATCGCGAAGCGTCAGGCTGTTACGAACCCAAAGAACACCATCTACCAGATCAAGCGCTTTATCGGTCACGCTTTCGACGAGTCAGGCGTCCAGAAAGACCGCTCCTCGGTCCCGTTCGAGATGAAGAAGGCCGGAAACGGCGGCATCGAGGTCATGATGGGCGACCATGCGTATCGTCCTGAAGAAATGTCGGCAATGATACTCCAGAAGCTCAAGGCCGATGCCGAGAAGCGTCTCGGAGAGCCGATAACCGAAGCGGTCATCACGGTGCCCGCCTATTTCAATGATTCCCAACGCCAGGCGACCAAGGACGCGGGGAAGATCGCGGGGCTCGACGTGAAGCGCATCATCAATGAACCGACCGCAGCCGCGCTCGCCTACGGCTTCAACAAGAAGAAGGACGAGAAAATCGCCGTCTTCGATTTCGGCGGCGGCACCTTCGACGTTTCGATACTCGAAGTGGGGGACGACGTCATCGAAGTGCGCTCCACCGACGGCGACGCACACCTCGGAGGGAAGGACATCGACCAAAAGATCATGGAGTGGCTTGCAGTGGAATTCAAAAAGGAAAGCGGCATCGACGTCCTTTCGGACCCTCTCGCACGCCAGCGCTTGGACGAAGCCGCTGAGAAGGCGAAAATCGAACTGTCGACCGCGGTCGAGACCGAGGTCAACATCCCGTTCGTGACCTCCGACTCCTCCGGCCCCCGGCACCTCCTCATCAAACTCACGAGGGCGAAGCTCGAAGAACTCACGCGCGAATTCATCGACCGCGCTATGACCATCACCAAACGCGCCATGGAGGCGTCGCCCTTCAAGCTCGCGGACCTCGATGAAGTTATCCTAGTCGGAGGCCAAACACGCATGCCTGCGATACAGACAGCCGTGAAGCAATTCTTCGGCCGGGACCCGCACATGGGAGTGAACCCGGACGAAGTGGTCGCGGTCGGTGCCGCAATCCAAGGGGGGATTCTCGCGGGCGACGTTAAGGACATCCTTCTGTTGGACGTCATCCCGCTTTCGCTCGGCATCGAGACCATGGGCGGGGTCGCGACGAAGCTCATCGAGAAGAACACCACCATCCCCACGTCGCGCTCGCAGGTCTTTTCGACGGCGGCCGACAGCCAGACCTCGGTCGAGATCCACATCGTTCAGGGGGAGCGCGCGATGGCGAACGACAACAAAACCCTCGGCCGCTTTATACTGGACGGTATTCCGCCGGCGCCGCGAGGACTCCCGCAGGTCGAGGTGACATTTGATATCGATGCGAATGGCATCCTCAAGGTGACCGCGAAGGATAAGACGTCCGGGAAAGAGCAGTCGGTGCGCATCGAGTCGCGCTCGGGCTTGACCGAAGAGGATATCGAGCGGATGAAAACGGACGCCGACCTCAATGCTGAGAAAGACAAAGCAGTTCGTGAACTCGCCGAGGCACGGAACCTCGCCGACCAGATGATCTATACGGCGGAAAAATCCCTCACCGACCACAAGGACAAGATTCCCGCCGACATCGCCTCCGCGATCACGAACGCCATCGGGAAGGTGAAGGATGCGAAGGACAAAGGCGACAAGGGCGCTCTCGAAGGCGCCGTTCGCGACCTTTCAAGCGAGATGCAGAAGATAGGCCCGCATCTTGAGAAGGAGGGCGGGAAGCCGCCCGAAGGAGGTGCAGAAGGGAATATCCGCGACGTATAGATGAATACGCGCTAGACACCCCGTAGAAAACGCTATACCCTACCTTTCAATGGCGAAAGACTACTATTCCATCCTCGGCATCGACCGCAAGGCCTCCTCAGAGGACATCAAGAAGGCCTTTCGGAAGCTCGCGCATCAGTACCACCCGGATAAGAAGGGCGGCAACGAGGCGAAGTTCAAGGAGCTTTCCGAGGCGTACGCCGTCCTCTCCGACGACAAGAAGCGGGCCGAATACGACTCCTATGGGAGGGTATTTTCGGGCGGTGGCGCGGGCTTTGAAGGATTCGATTTTTCGCAGTTCACGGGAGACGCCGGTTTCGACATCAACATGGACGATATTTTCGGCGGGTTTTCGGACATCTTCGGCGCCAGCCGGAAGGGACGCCGCGGACGCGACATCTCCATAGATATCGAACTCTCGTTCCGCGAATCCATTTTCGGTGTGACCCGGCGGGTCCTCATCACGAAAGACGCGGAGTGCTCGCGGTGTACCGGCTCGGGAGCGGAACCGGACTCGAAAACGAAAACATGCCCGACCTGTAATGGAAAGGGACAGATCGTCGAATCGCGCCGCTCGCCCTTCGGCGTCTTCTCCGTTTCGTCAACCTGCTCAACGTGCGGCGGGAAACGCGCCATTCCGGAGAAGTTCTGCAGCAAATGCCGCGGTGCCGGAGTGGAAAGACGCGAGGAGGAAGTGACGGTCGTCGTACCCGCAGGCATCGAAAACGGCCAAGTCATCCGGATGGGTGCCTTAGGCGAGGCGATTTCCGGCGGTCCCGCCGGGGACCTCTACGTCAAGGTCCATGCTCGCCCCGACCCCAAGTTCAGGAAAGAGGGTCTCAATCTTGTTACCGAGCTTTCCATCAAAGTCACTGACGCTTTGGTCGGCGCGGAATACAAGCTCGAAACGCTCGACGGGCCGGTGTCGGTCACTGTGCCGCCGCTCCGCTCCGCGGACGAGATACTGCGCATGAAAGGGAAGGGGGTGCCCGCCGAGCGCGGTCGCCGCGGGGACCTCCTAATCCGGATCCGCGTCCAGTTCCCGCAGAAGCTCACCAAAGAAGCGAGAACCCTTCTTGAGAAGCTCAAAGGAGAGGGAATATAGTCGCGAAACGGCTCTTTGAACCTCATGTCCACACGGCGTCCCTCTTCGGGCGGCTTTAGTGTACTATTGAACGCATGGACCAAGCGGTCGTTCCCGACGTTTCGGTTCCTCTCAAATCCGCCGTCGACCTCTTCATCGGTTTCGGGACCGACTTTTTCGCTTTCATCGTCCTCGCCGCCCTCGTGGCGGCGTTCGCGTTCTATCTCGGCAGCGACCGCCTGAGCGCTCTCATTGGGGCGGTCTACGCGGCGATCCCCCTGTATCTCGCGTTTCCATACCGGGACGCACTCCCTGAGAACCCGTGGGTCTCGCTTGGCGTCTTTGTTGCGTTCACGGCCTTGGGCGTTATCGCATTCTCGGGCCTTTCGTACTTCATGGCGTCGACATCGGTCGGCTTCATTCGCGTCCTCGCCCTCTCCGTCATCACGGCCGGTTTCGTCATCGCGGTCGCTATCCACGTTCTTCCGGTCGAAGATATTTATACCTTCTCCGAACCGACGAAAGCGCTCTTCACGTCCGACACCGCCTATTTCTGGTGGCTCGCAGCACCGCTCGCGGGTCTCTTTTTCCTCGGGAGGACCTAATAAGAAGCGGTCTCGGTACACCATATGAAAATCAATATCATTGACAAAAATGATGCTGTCCAAAAAAACCTCCTGAACCTCATCAGGTCAAAAGGGAGTGACTACTGGCAGACGGCGGGAGAGCGCGCAGCCCTTAAGCTTTTCCATCAGATGGCGGAGCGCGTCCCCGCGTACAAGGACTTTCTCAAGAAGCGAAGCGTGCGACCCGCGAGCGTCCGCACCATGAAGAATTTGTCCTCCGTCCCCGCGATAAGCAAGGACAATTACCTCCGTGCGTATCCGCATCAGAAACTCATGTGGGACGGCAACATGGCACAGCCCCTTACCATCCATTCGACGTCGGGGACGACCGGTGTCCCGACGTACTTCCACCGGAACGTCGCTTCGGACTTCAAACGGAAACTGGTCATCGACAGTTTCTTCCGGAACAATCCGCTCACGACCGAGGGCCCGACGCTTTTCATAATCTCTCTCGGAATGGGAGTCTGGTCGGCGGGCGTGGGCGTCTATACCGGAGCGTATCTCTCATCCAACATGAGCCAGTATCCGATCTCAATCATCTCTCCCGGCGTCAATAAAACCGAGACCTTGAGGATCCTAAAAACCATCGCACCGAATTTCAAGCAAGTCATCATCGCGGCGTACCCTCCGTTCGCGAAAGACATCATCGACGAGGCGACTGAGGAAGGGGTCGATTTTCGGAAGCTCAACATGCGCTTCATCTTCAC
>CAYHKM010000027.1:916-10646 GCA_964357285.1 uncultured Candidatus Saccharibacteria bacterium | reverse complement strand
CTTTGACCGCCGTCGAGACGTCCATGAGAACGTCCGCATAGACCGCATTCCCAACGACAGATGCCGTGATCTCCGTTGCCTGGACAACCGTGATGCCGGAAGTGAGCATGGTCGAGAGGTTGTCGGCGATGCGGGAGAGATAGAGCTTCTTATAGAGGTCACCCACGTAGGGAATCACGAGCTGGAAGCGGTCAAAGGCCCCGCGCCCGCGGTCGGTCTGGCTGTACCGGAAGAGGAAATAGCCGCCGACAACCGCGAGTCCCAAGAGGAATATGCCGTAATTCACGAAGAAAGAACTTATCGCTATAACGACCTGGGTGTAGACGGGCACTTCCTGGCCCGCGTCCGTGAGTATGGTCGCGATCCGGGGGATCACGAGGGTCATCATGAGGATCATGACGACCACGAACGTCGAGATCACGAACGCGGGATAGATGAGAGCGTTACTGGCCTTTGAAAGGATCTCGTAGGAGCGGTCCAAGTAATCGGCGAGATAGAGGAAGGTCTCGTCGAGCTTTCCCGACTCCTCGCCCGCGCGCACCATGTTGACGTAGAAGGAGCTAAAGACCTTGGGGTGCTTTTCGAGAGCTTTCGATATGGTTGTGCCGGCCTGAAGGTCGTCCGCGACTTCGGTAAGAACACGCCGGAGAAGCGGCTTCTCGGACTCGGTCGCGAGGAGCCGGAAGACCCGGAGCGCGGACACCTGCGCCTCAAAGAGGGTCGCGATCTGGCGCGAGAGAAGCACGACGTCGCGGTTTGAAACGTTCTCGAAGATGGTTAAGGAAGCCCCGCCGAAGATGCCTTTTTCCTCGGAAACCGCCTCTACAGAGGAAATGGAGAGGCCGCGCCGCTGCAAGGACGTGATGGCAACATCGCGCGACACCGCCTCGATCGAACCGTCCTGCTTCGCGCCGGCCTGGTCGAGCGCTTGATACTTGAAGAGCATGTTAGACCAAGCGCGCGAACGCTTTCGGATTGAGCGAGCGCGCGAGCGCGTTCTCGGGAGTCACCTCGCCGCGGCGGACCAGCTCTGCCAAAGAACGGTTCATGTCGATCATGCCGAGCTCGGAGCTGGTTTCGATGATGGCGTTTACTTCGTGCGTCCGCTTCTCGCGGATAAGGTTCGCGATGGCTTCGGTATTGATGAGGAGTTCGTACGCGGGGATAAGCCCTCCTGATATCCGCGGGATGAGGCGTTGCGAGAAGATGCCGGCAAGGGATGCCCCAAGCTGGAGACGTATCTGGTCTTGCTGGGTTGAGGGAAAGGTGTCGATGATGCGGTCGATGGGCTGCGCGGCGTTGTTGGTATGCAGGGTCGAGAGGACGAGATGGCCGGTCTCGGCCGCGGTCACCGCGGCAGACATGGTGTCGGGTCCGCGCATCTCGCCGAGCATGATGACATCGATGTCTTCGCGGAACGCCGAGATGAGCGCAGCCGGGAACGACTTCGTGTCGATCCTGACCTCCCGCTGATTGATGATGGAATTCTTCGATTCGAACGTGTATTCGATGGGATCCTCGATGGTAACGATGTGCTCGGTGCGGGTGGTATTGATGCGCTCGACCATGGAAGCCAAGGTCGTTGATTTTCCCTGCCCCACGGGTCCCACGACGAGGAAAAATCCCTGCTGAAGCTGGCAAAACGTCTCAAGGATCGTCGGAAGATTCAATTCATCAAAGGACTTTATCTCGCGAGGGATCAACCGCAATGCCACTGAAACGGTGCCCTGCTGGAAGAACGCGTTCCCGCGGAAACGTACTTTGTCTTTGTATTGGTACGAGAAGTCGATCTCCTGATCCTCGAGGAAGCGTTCTTTCTTGTCGGCCGAGATCATTTGCGAAAGAAGGCCCACCGTGTCGTCTGGAGAATATTTCGCGCGCTTCACGAGCGGTATGAGGGCGCCCGAGACGCGGATGATGGGGCTCGCGTGCGCGGAAAGGTGCAAATCCGACGCCCCTTCCGCAACCAAGGTTTCTATGAGCGATTCGAGTTCCGCTTTGTATTCCATCCCGTTAGAAATAGGACGCGGACGCCGGCGCGCGCTGTCCTACTCGGATTAGATTGCGTAAAAACGACAAGTGCATAGCTCACATCAGTATACCGCGTTCGCGATTTCTAACGGGACCATGCTTATTTCTTCGCGCTGTCAGCTATTGAGAGGGTCTTCTGGAGGACTTCGGAAGGGATGGAGCTTGCCTTGATGATGTAGCCGGAGGCACCGAGTTTCATGGCCTTGTCGATATCCTCCTGCTGACCCTGATTCGACAGCATGATGACCGAGGCGTTCTTCGCGAGACCCTCCTTGCGCACCGTCTCCAAAAATTCGAAACCGGACATCGTGGGCATGACGATGTCCAAGAGGACGATACCGGGCGGCTCGCCCGTGCGGAGGCGGTCAAGCGCTTTCACGGGATCCGACAGCGCCTCCACGTTGCAACCGCAATCCTTGAATTTCAGGGTGTACATGTCGAGAAGGAACTTGTCGTCGTCGACGATGAGAACCGAGTATGCGCGTTTGGCTTTTTCCGCCATGTTCCTTATTGCTTGACTTCCTTCTCTGCCGGTTCCCCTTCGAGGAGGTCTCCGCCGAGCGTATTGATCTCCTCGAACGGAATCGTGCCTTCGAGCATCTTTATGATAGCATCCTCCTTCATCGTGAACATGCCTTCTCTGCGCGCGACCTTGTAGATCTCGTCTTCGATGGGGTGCGTAAGTATCACGTTCTCGAGGTCCTTCGAGGTCGGGATGAGTTCGAAGACGCCCAAACGGCCGCGCGTGCCGTTCGGGCAATCAGGAGAGGGCGCGATGCCGTAGATGGTGGTCGCTTTCGGGATGCGCGTCTTGAACTCGTCAGACATGTCGGCGAATTCCTTGTCGATCAGAGCCTTCACTGCGCCCTCAACGGGCATCGCGGTTCCCGCGTCGGGACAACGCCGCCGCACTAAGCGCTGCGCCATCGAGAGTATGAGGGTCGGCGCGATGAGGTACGGGTCGACGCCCATATCGACGAGGCGCGGGAGGATGCCGACGGCATTGTTGGTGTGCAGGGTCGAAAGGACGAGGTGGCCCGTGAGTGCCGCTTGGATCGCGAGCTGCGCGGTCTCCTTGTCGCGGATCTCGCCGACCATGATGATGTCCGGGTCCTGACGCAAAATGGAGCGCAAGCCCGACGCGAAGGTGTAGCCGATCTCGGGGTGCACCTGTGATTGCGAAACGCCGTCGACGTCATACTCGACCGGATCTTCCAAGGAGACCACGTTCATCCCCTCGCGGTCGACTTCCTGGAGCATCGAGTACAAGGTCGTGGATTTGCCGGAGCCCGTAGGCCCCGAGATGATGACGATACCGTAAGGACGCTGGAGGGCCTTCCGGATGAGCACAATATTCTCTTTGGAGAGGCCGAGGTCCTCCATGGACAGCGACTCGTGAGAGCGGTCGAGGATACGCATCACCACCTTCTCCCCGTGATACGTGGGGAAGGTAGAAACGCGTATGTCGATGCGCTTGCCGTCGACTGTCGCGGAGAACCGGCCGTCCTGGGGTTTGCGGCGCTCGTCGAGCTTTAAGGATGCGAGGACCTTGATGCGGGCGACGACGGCGCGTTCGACGTTCTTCGGCAGCCGTAAGGACGTGTAGAGGATGCCGTCTACGCGGAAGCGGACCTTGAGCTCGTCGCGTGTGGGCTCCACGTGGATGTCGGACGCTTTCCCGTCGACCGCGTAGCGGAGGATGGTCGCGACGATCTTCGTGACCGGCGCGTCCTCCTTGAACGACGTCTCCTGCGGCCCCTTCGCGGGCGTCTGCTCTTCAGCGATGAGCGCAGTGTCCTCCGCGATGGTGGTCTGAAGTTCCGTCAAGGCATTCCCCACTTCTCCCGTGAGACCCTTGTACATCGTGATGACGCGCCCAAAATCCTCATCCGAGATGAGGAAGAGCTTGTAGGGAAGGTTCACCCTCTGCGCGATGAAGTTCAGTGCTTCGACCGCCTCCAAGTTGTCGGGGTCAGTGGTTCCAATCTCGAGGACCCCGTCCGCGACTGCGAGCGGCGCAAAACGATAGTGCCGCGCGGATTCCTCAGGCACGTAGCGGAGGATCTCGTAGGGAATGGAGCCGTCCTCGCCTATGATACGGGTCGGGACCTGGTAGTACTCGCCACGGGCGGTCAAGATATCGTTCAGCGAGACCCCCCGGTCGAGGAGTGCTTTTTCAAGGGACTTTTCGCCCTTCGAGACCTCTTCCTTTATCGCAGCGAGCGCGCGCTGGTTGATGAGGCCCTTTTCAGAGAGGAGCGAGAGGACATCCATGCGCAATCATCGTGTTCCCGCACCCGCACCCGCACCTGATAGGGGGCCGAACGGATTCGTGCGGCCGACGGGTTCTGGTATGAGCTCCTGGCTGAAATCCTGGAGACTCGCGAAGGCGGCGTTCGTGAATATGCTGTTGTCGAGGTTGATGGACTTGAGCTCCAAGAGGAGCGCGATCAAGTCCTGATCCGGAGCCGAGATCTCGGTCGTCGGGGTCGTTGAAAGGACCTCCTCGGGCCCACGCGCAAAGAAGAAAGAGTACCCGATGAAAGCAATGACGACGATGACGCCGACCGCGATGAGGTTCTGGATGGAGTTGGGGAGTTTCATGGTTTGAGCCAATAGGTTTTCAGGCGCACGCGGTAATCAAAGACGCCCGTATCGTTCGTCCCGAACGTGAGGCCGGCGACGTCCACGATGCGAAGACTGTGCTCCAGGTCCGCGAGGAATTTCCTGTAGGTATCATAGGTGCCCGATATCGAAAACGAAAGAATGACCGATTCCGATGCCGACTGGCTCGGGCCGATCTGGCCGGCTTGTGAGCGGGATTCGTCGGATTCGATGGAGACGTTCTTTACGCGCATGCCGTACCGAGATGCCATTGCGTCGAAATCGAGGATGAGCCTGACGTTGTCCACGTGATCCGGGACTAGTTTTTCCAGCCGCGTGATGCCGTCCTGCGGGAAGGCGTTGTAGCGCGCGAGGAGCTGATCCCGAACCGACTGAAGCTCCCTCGAGCGCGTGAGCGCGTTGTCATATTGATTCGCTTCCGCGATTAAGGTTTTCATCTGCGTATACGTCGGGTTCACATACCCAAAAAAGAGGGCGCCGGAGATGAGGAGAAAGATGACGGGTATGAAGAGTTTCATCGTGCTTGTGTTGAGGTCGCCTGCGCGGACGGCGTGCCCTGATAGATGAGCTCCGAGCCGTCGATGACGGCAGTGAAGTTGAAGGCGACGTCACCATTCTGGTTGATGTTCACGTTCGAGAAGATTGGATCGGTGATGACATCGCTTTTCGAGAATTCGACCGACTGGAGCGCGACTGCGTTGAAGCTCGTCGCGTGTCCGTCCATGGTGAGGGCGAGCTTTCCGGAGCTCGTACCATCAAAGGCAAAATTCGAGAACCTGACCGACGCGAGGGTGCGCGCTTCGAGGTCATCGAAGAGGCGCGAGAGGGAGATGTGTCCCTGAAGGAGCGTCTTTGCCGTCTCGATGCGTGCATTCAAGCGCGAGAGCTCTTTGATGGTCGCGGGTTGGAAGGCCTCGCGGGAGACCTGGAGCGACTGCTTTTTCGAGGCGATGGAACGAATGGTGTACTCCCGGTACAGAAAGACCCCGGCGGAAACGACGAGGACGATGACCATAATGACGCCCGCGATGGTGTTCACGAGCGCGACGGAATCGGCTCCCCGCGGCTTCTCGTGTTCGACTTTCAGGGACGCCTTCGGTATGAAAGACGTCTTGACGCGCTCGTCCATACGTCAAAGTGTAGCACCTGAAGAAGCGAATAGAGGCTCATAGAAGTCACTAGAAGTGAATAGGGATGTCTCACGCTACTCGCCTCTACTCACTTCTATCGGCTTCTTCTTCATGGCTTCAGGGCCCGGAGCGCGAGCCCGATCGCGGAGGCAAGCGAAGGTCCCGCGGCTTTCAGGGTGTCTTCAATGAACGCGGGGGCGGACACGCGGTCGAAGGGTGTCGAGAGAACGATGGGCACGTCGAAGAAGCGCGCGGCGACTTCGATGATGCCTTTGAGGGCGGCGCCGCCCCCGACGAGGACGACCCGCGGTATGGCCTTCCCTTCTTTTCGTTCATACGTGAGGAAGATGCGGCGCGCCTCCGAGAAGATGTACTCGAGAGCGTTCGCGCCGACTTCAGATCCGGCCATACCTTTTTCGCGCTTCGTGAGCTCGGCTTCCTGGAAGGTGCGCCCGGTCGACTTCGCAAGCGCAAGCGTCATATCCTGGCCGCCGCGATTCACGGTGTGCGAGATGTCGATGATGCCGAACTCGATGACGTACACGCGGCTCGACGACGCGCCCATGTCGATGATCATGGTCGGCGCGGTCCCGTGCTCGTACGCCGCTCGCGCGATTGAGAACGGCTCGATTTCGTAGAACCGGGGGGTGAGGAGCGCCGTTTTCGTGATCGTTTCGAACTTCGCGAGCGAGTCATTCCGGATCGCGACTAGGAGGACATCGGTCGTGTTTGCCTTGCGCTCCGCGACAGCGCTTCCCAGGAATGCGCTTTCTTCCTCGGGGATCACAAACCAGTCAAGCGAAACCTCGGTAATGGGGACCGGAATGTACTTCCGCGCCTCGATGGGGATCATGGACGCGAGATCTTCCTTGTCTTTCGAGGGAAGCGATATGACCGTGATGAGGCTCGCCGACAGCGGCACCGAGAAGCCGCCAACCTTCGACGACACGTTCGCTTCGCGCGCGAGGTCCGTGAGCGCCTCCGCCGTCTTCTCTCCCGAAAGCGAAACCGATTGGCCGACCTCGGCGCCGCCGTAAGGCCCGAGGGCGATCTCGCCGTACGTCTCGAGAACGGCCGCGCCCCGACGCTCGGTCAACTGAACGATTTTTGCGGAGGAGGTGCCGATGTCAACCCCGATGACGCTCTCCCCTTCGCGGCCGCCAAAAGCCCCGGAAACCTTAGAAAACACTTGCGTTAAGCCACCGAGAGGGAACCCCATGAGTGCTATACTGACTGCAAAGTATAGCATGTCGGTCCTGAAGCAGATTAAGAGGACCGTGAGTAATCTCCTCGACCTGTTGTTGCCGCATTCGCCCGAGTCCGTCATTGCGCGCGCGCTTTCGGAGGAAACGCTCACAGGCATGATGAAACCCGTCGCGCACGCGAATGAGCCGTGGATCATCGCGCTTTTTTCCTACTACGACCCGAAAGCGCGCGCGCTCGTCAAGTCGATCAAGTACCGGAGTGAAGAAGGTCCGCTTCCGGCCCTCGGCCGCGTCGTCGCGCGGGAAGTCATGAAGGTCATCGCGGAGAAGCGAGAGCGGAACGGGTGGCGCGACATACTTATCGTCCCCATGCCGAGCTCTCCCTCGCGCCTACGATGGCGGGGCTACAACCAGTCTGAGCGGATAGCGCTCTCGATACTGCCGCATCTCACGGAAAAAATCGAGTATGCGCCTGATGTCCTGGGACGCGCAGACCGTAAAAGCCAGGTGAAGGTCTCAAAGGAGAGAAGGCATCGGAACATCCATGGGGCATTTTTTGCGCTCCGACCTGAAAAGATACGGGGACGATGCATCCTTATCATCGATGACGTCGTCGAGACCGGCGCGACCCTCAAAGAGGCCCGCTATGCTCTTCTCGAGGTGGGCGCGATCGATGTCGCCGCGCTTGTTGTGGCGCATTAGGCAGGAAATAATACCTTCGTATTATTTCCGCGCACTAATGCGAGCCGGAGCGATGTTTCGTGTCTCACGAAACCGCGAGACGGGGAAGAAAATCAAATTGCTTTGATTTTCTTCCGGTTCGACGCAGTCGAATCAGTCGTTGCCGCAGGCAGACTGAAGGAGGACAGGCCGAGGCGAGAGACGACAAGCCGAGAGCTGTGACCACTAGCGAGAGAGCGCGGAGCGCCCCGCGAACACGGCACGTGGACCGAGAAGTTCGTTGATGCGAAGGAGCTCGTTGTACTTCGCGGTGCGGTCCGTGCGCGAAACGGAGCCCATCTTTATCTGTCCCGTGCCGAGGCCGACCGCGAGATGCGCGATGGTCGTGTCTTCCGTCTCCCCCGAGCGGTGTGAGATGACCGCGCGCCAACCCGCTTCATGCGCCATGTCGACCGCATCCACGGTCTCGGAGAGCGTTCCTATTTGATTCACCTTGATGAGGATGGCGTTCGCCGCTTTCTCGCGTATGCCGCGCTCCAAGAACTTCACGTTCGTGACGAGGAGGTCATCGCCCACGAGCTGGGTTGAGGAGCCGAGCACTGCCGTAAGCTTCTTCCATCCGTCCCAGTCATCTTCCGCGAGCCCATCTTCGATGGACGCAAGCGGGTACTTCTTCGCGAGCTCCCCGTACCACGCGATCATCTCCGCGGAAGAAAGCGCCCCACCTGAAAGTGGGAGCCGGTACGCGCCTTCCCGATAGAACTCCGATGAGGCGACATCGGGCGCGAAGACAAGGTCGTCCCCCATCTGGTACCCAGCTGCGAGGGCAGCCTCGGCAATAAGGTCGAATGCCTCTTCGTTCCCTCCCTTGAGTTTCGGAGCGAATCCGCCTTCGTCGCCTACCGAGGTCGTGTACCCGTGCGCGGAGAGGACGTTTTTGAGCGAGTGGAATGTTTCCGAGAGCATGCGCACGCCCTCTGGGAATGTCGTCGCCCCCACGGGGGCAACCATGAATTCTTGGATGTCCGTGGTCTCCCAGTTCGTGTGTGCGCCGCCGTTCACGATGTTGCAAAGCGGGAGCGGCATGACGGGGGCGCGAGGCTTCTTCGACAGGGTCCGTACGTATTCGAAAAGCGGCACCCGCTTCGAGAGCGCGACCGCTTTCGCCGCGGCGAGGGAGACTGCGAGGATGGCGTTCGCGCCGAGGCGTGCCTTGTTCTCCGTCCCGTCGAGCCGTATGAGTGCGCGGTCGAGTTCCCGCTGGTTCCCGGCATCCGTGCCCACGAGAGATTTCGCGATTTCGTCCTTTACATTTGCAACCGCCCGCGTAATCCCCTTCCCTCCGTAGCGCTTTTTGTCGCCGTCCCGGAGCTCCAACGCCTCATGCGTCCCCGTCGAGGCGCCTGAAGGCGCCGCCGCGCGACCGAGCGTGCCGTCTTCAAGGATGACGTCCGCCTCGACGGTCGGATTGCCGCGCGAATCGAGAATCTCTCGCGCGACGACACGGGCGATGTTCATGGCCGCAGTGTACCCCTTACCGCTTTTTTCTTCAAAAAAGCGGTAAGGGGTGTAGCAGAGAGATGTTTTCGGCTACAATGGAAGGACGATGAGCCGCCCGCCTTTCGTGTTGGTCGTCTTGGACGGGTGGGGATACCGCGAGTCGGAAACGGACAACGCCATCGCGCAGGCGGACACCCCTCTCTTCGATTCGCTCTGGAAGGAATATCCGCATTCCCTGCTTGCCGCGAGCGAAGAGCCGGTTGGCCTCCCTCCGGGCCAGAT
Source organism: uncultured Candidatus Saccharibacteria bacterium (assembly GCA_964357285.1). Lineage (GTDB taxonomy): Bacteria > Patescibacteriota > Minisyncoccia > Phycocordibacterales > Phycocordibacteraceae > Phycocordibacter. Next base: position 1,192 of record CAYHKM010000027.1, on the reverse strand, counting down.
CGGAAACAGCGAGGTGGGGCACATGACGATAGGCACCGGACAGGTGACGGATGTCGAGTTGGTCCGGATTAACAAAGCGATAGCGTCCGGCGAGTTCGGCGCAAACCCGGCCTTCAAGGCGCTTTTCGAGCACGTCCTCGCGCACGGCTCAACGCTCCATATCTATGGGCTCGTGAGCAACGGAGGGGTCCACAGTCACGAAGAGCACCTCTTCGCCCTCCTCCGGACGGCGAAAGGTGCGGGACTGACGCGGATCATGGTCCACGCATTCACCGA
>CAYHKM010000027.1:0-906 GCA_964357285.1 uncultured Candidatus Saccharibacteria bacterium | reverse complement strand
AATTATTACCCCCTCTCCCCCCTCGTGCTTTCGTATATTGTTGGGTTACTGCGGTGTATTTTGGCCCATTATTTCCCGCCGGGGGGCTTGGGGGCGCCGCGCTCCGGAGCCGAATCGCTCAAGAAGCTCGAGCACCTGGTCGATGAGCTCGGCGTGGGTCGTATCGCGAGCGTCACGGGGAGGTACTACAGCATGGACCGCGATCACAATTGGGACCGCACAGCACTCGCGGAAGACGCGATAATGCGCGGGAAGGGAGTGGTGGAGCAGGAGCGGCCATCAGAGGTTCTCTCGCGGCTCTACCAGGAAGGAGTGGTAGACGAGCATCTGAAACCGAGGATTTTCCCCGACAAAAACGGCGCGGCGGCCGAGCTTAAGAAGAACGACGGTGTCATCTTCGTCAATTTCCGGGCGGACCGCGCGCGCCAGCTTTCCCAGCGCGTTCTCGAGAAAAAGAAAGCGCTGAACCTCTCGTTCGTGACCATGACGGAATACGACGTGACGTACGACGCCCTAGCCGCATTCGCGCCCATCGCGTTTCAGACCACGCTCGCGGCAGAGCTCTCCCGCGCAGGCCTCGCGCAATCCCACATCGCGGAAACGGAAAAGTACGCGCATGTGACCTACTTCTTCAACGGCGGGCGCGAGGGAGCGTACCCGGGGGAGCGGCGCGTCCTCGTCGAAAGCCGGAAGGACATCCCGACCCACGATCTCGCGCCCGAGATGCGCGCTCACGAGATCACGGACAAGGCGATCGAGCGCGTGGAGGCGGGGGACGACTTCATCATCATCAACTATGCGAACGCGGATATGATCGGACACACGGCGGTAAAACCCGCCATAGTAAAGGCCGTCGAGGCCATAGACCGCGAGCTTTCGCGTCTCGTCAGTGCCGTATCAGATCGG
>CAYHKM010000026.1:0-12362 GCA_964357285.1 uncultured Candidatus Saccharibacteria bacterium | reverse complement strand
AACGCGGGATTAGTTTAGTGGCAGAATGACTGCTTCCCAAGCAGTAGGCGGGGGTCCGATTCCCCCATCCCGCACAAAAATGCTCTGATTTTTGAACGGGACGGCGAGCCAACTGCTTGGCTCGCGCGTGGAATCGGAAGCCGGAGCATGCCGCAGGGCGGCGCGAGGCGGGGCCGCGACCGCGCGAAGCGCGAGTTGTGGCCGATTCCCCCATCCCGCACCGACCGAGCGTGAGCGAGGGAGGTACTGAGGTCATCAGGCCGAATGTACAAACCTCACCAGGAAAACCACGAGCCAATAACCTCCCAGAAGCTTTTGCGCGCGCCGGACACGGGAGGCGCGGAACCTCCTTTCGGGTTCACGATGGTGATGACCTCCTCGCCTTCCTTCACCAACGGGAATCGCTCGCGGATGACGTCCTCAACACCCCGCTCCGTAGACAACGCGTCCAGTTTTCCCTCAAGGTCGCCTTTTCGCTCTTCGAGACCCGCGAAATCGGATTCGGCGACTTCGAGTGCGCGCTTCGCGTCGCGCTCCTTCACGAACACATGCCACGCGGCGAGGGAGCCGACGACGGCTATGAATCCGAGAGCGGCTATGAGTGCCCAGAGAAGAACGCGGGTCACGAAACGCCTCTGCGCGCGGGTCGCCATGGTGCCGTTAGTATAACCCTCCATAGGTGGAGGACATCATGCGCGCCGTGCGCTATACTCTAGCGATGCTTTTTCAAAAGAAATCCAAAGGGGTCATCAAAGCGGTCTGGACCGTCGTCGTGGTCCTCGTCATTATTTCGATGGTCCTCCTGTACGCTCCCATTTACTAGAAGGGGCTTCAATCCTCCGGCTTCATCATCTTGAGGAAGACATCCTGCGGGATGTGCATCTTCGCGTGCTCGCCGCGGCGCTCCTTCCCTTTCTTCTGCCTCTCGAGAAGTTTCTTTTTCCGGGTCACGTCGCCTCCGTAAAGATACCCGGTCACGTCTTTTCGCATCGCAGAAAGCGTATGCGAGGCGATGATGCGGCCGTCCCCTTTCGCCTGTATCTTCACGACGAACATCTGGCGCGGCAGGATCTCATAGAGGCGCTCGACGAGCGCCTTACTCTCCTCGGTGAGCCGCCTGCGAGACACGATGCGCGAGAACGCGGGGACTACCTCCTCTGCGACCAGGATGTCGAGACGGGTGACATCGGCGTCCTGCCAGCCGACGATCTCGTAGGAGAGTGACGCGAAACCGGATGAGACGCTTTTGAGGCGGTCGAAGAATCCGCGCATGAGCTCCCGAAGGGGCATGGTCCCCACGACCGACATCCGCGCATCCGCCTGCCGCGCTTCAGAAAAGAGGTTGGTCGACTCGATGACCGCTTCGTGGTCGTAGAGAAGCTGGGTCACCGCAGAGAGGTGACCGGGCGGCGTGATGATGGAAACGCGAACCACCTGCTCGCGGACCGCTTCGACGGAGCTTTCATCCGGAAACTGCGAGGCGCTGTAGACCACGGACGACGCGTCGCCCTTCTTCACGACCTCATAGGCGATGGAAGGCATAGTGATAACGGGGGCAAGCCCAAACTCGCGCTTCAAGCGCTCGGTCACTATCTCAAGGTGGAGCATCCCGAGAAAACCGCACCGGAAACCCTTCCCGAGGATGGAGGACCCCTCCTCGTCGAACGAGAGCGCGGCGTCGGAGAGTTTCAGCCGGAGGAGCGCCTGCTTCAAAGCGGTGAATTCGCCTTGGGACTCCGGATAGAGTGAGGCCCACACGACAGGGCGCGGAAGCTGGTAGCCGGGAAGCGCCGGGAAGGACTGGTCGCGGCTGACCACGGTGTCGCCCACGAGGGCGACACCGGGTTCCTTGATGCCCGAAACGACATAGCCGATCTCTCCCGTGTGAAGCGCGTCAGCGGGCGTTTCCTCCGGCTTGAACCATCCGACTTCCAAAGGGACGAAGCGCTTCCCCACCGCGACCAAGAAGAGCGAATCCTTGGGACGGATGACCCCGTCGGTCACCCTGATGTACGCCACAATGCCGCGATGCTCCGAATACGAAAAATCGAAGATGAGAGCGCGGCCTCCGGGCCGCGGGTCACCGGTCGCGGGAGCCGGGATGCGCTCGATGATCGCGCGGAGAAGCCCGTCCACGCCTTCGCCGGTCTTGCCGGATACCAAGAGGACGCTTTCCTCGGGAACGTCGAGGAGGGTCGCGAGTTCGGCGACGGCGTCCGGCACGCGCGCGAGCGGGCTATCCACTTTGGAAACTGCCGGGATGATCGTGCAGCCAGCCTCCTTCGCCATCTCGAGGGTGGTCAAGGTCTGTGCCTGGATGCCCTGGGTCGCGTCGACCAAGAGAACGACTCCCTCGACCGCGGTCAAAGCCCGGGAGACTTCGTAGGCGAAATCGATGTGGCCGGGAGTGTCTATTAAGTTCAGTGTGTAGGGCCCTTCGGCGAGCTCAGGGCGGTCAGGATGGTAAACCATCCTGACCGGCTGCATCTTGATGGTGATGCCGCGCTCCCGCTCCAGATCCATCGCATCCAAGACCTGCTCGCGCATCTTCCGCTTCTCGACCGTGCCGGTAAGCTCGAGCATCCGGTCAGCCAACGTGGATTTCCCGTGATCGATGTGCGCGATGATGGAAAAATTACGGATGTGCCGCATCGCCAGCCATCATACCTTCTGCGGAGCCGTCGGGACACTACCGCCCTTTTTTTTCAAGAGCATGACGACCTCTTCAAGCGCCTTGTTCTTGAGAAGCGCGAGGGTCAGTGCCCAGAGCGCGATGCCACTGACCCCGCCGCCGAGGCCTTGAAGGAAAATACCGAGGAAGGTGTCGGTCGAGACCAGCGGCGCGATGAGCTGGAGCGCGAGGTACGCGCCCGCGGCGCCTATCACTGACGCGGCGAACGACTGCCCGAGCGCGGTCGGGACCGACGATTCGAACCCAAACCGCTTGGCAAAAAGGAACCCGAACCACACCGATGCGAGAATGATGACGGCGGAGTACGCTACGGGGATCATGAGTACGGACGTGCCGGGCGTATCGACGACGCGGAACATGCTTTCGAGGAAGTAGCCGATAAACGCGCTGTCCCCGACCCATACAACGCCCACGTAGGCGAGCGCGGCGGCGGCGAGGGCGCTTGTGACGTTCACAAGGATGGGGGCGAGGGTCTCGCGTGCGGCATAGTACGCGCGCGAAAAGACGAGGATGGCCGCTTGCGATATGAGGGACACGGAGAACAAGGCAAGGATGGCGGCAGTGAGACGCGTGTCGTCCCACGAGAATTCTCCTGAACCGAGGACCACCCGGACGATCTGGGCCCGGAGGACTATGAGGAGTGCGATCGCGGGAGCGGTCCAGAATGCGATGTGGCGGATGCCGGCCCATACCTCTCGCGCGAACCCTACGCGGTCGCCGGAAGCAAAGAGAGACGCAAGCGCCGGGAATATCGCCGCGGCATAGGAGAGTCCGACGATCGAGAGAGGAACTGATTGGAGGTTCAGAGCGAACGAAAGCGTCGCGACGGCGCCAACGGCGGAGAACGACGCGATGCCAACAAACACGATGAGGAGAACCTGCTGGGCAGAGAGCGCCAAGGACCGCGGCAGGGACGAGAGCGCGACGTCGGCAACCGAACTCCCCAATGATGCGAGGGTCGGGCGTTCCATATGGACGACCGCGCTACTGAGAGACGGCATCTGCGTCGCGAAATGAAAGACAGCGCCCAGAACGACGCCCCACGCGAGACCAGCGACTCCCATCGAGGGGTACAGAAACACAATGCCTATGATGATGCCGACGTTATAGAAAATAGGCGCGACCGCGTAGACCAGGAAGCGGCGAAGCACATGGATCACCGATGCCGCGATAGAGGAAAGTCCGAGAAGGACGGGCTGGGCGAGCATGATGCGCGAAAGGAGGACGATATCGTCCGTCGTCGCCTTGTCGAACCCGGGAAAGAGGACCGGTATGAGCGAGGGCATCGCGAACCACAATGCCGCAGAGGCCGTGATGGCGACCGCGCCGAACGCGACGAGGACGTTCCCCACGAGAACGCCCTGACCCTTCGCGTCCCGCCCGGAAAGGAGCGGAACGAGCGCGAAGGAAGAGACGAAGAGAGTCAGAAGCGCGAAAACGAGGTCGGGAACCTTGAACGCCGCGAAATACGCATCAAGGACGGGACCGGCTCCGAACATATGCGCGAATGCGCGGTCGCGGACGAGCCCGAGGATCTGCGAGAGCAGGGAGAAAAACGCGAGGAGGTACGCGGCCTGGTGGAGCCCGCGTATGGGTTCCGTGAACACGCGCAGGATTCGGCGGACCATGATTCTTCGTGCGCGCGGCGAGGGGACCCGGAGCGCGGGTCCTCCCGCGACCCGGCTCGAGAGACCCTACTGATTGGTTTTCGGTTCGGGAGGAGGCGTGACGCCATCCGAGAACGGATTCTTGCCGGTTTCAAGGTCCGCGATGATGGCCGCGAGCACGTCGTTGTCGGCATTCTCTTTGGCGAGCTCTCGGTAGAGCACGAGTGCGTCGTCAGGCCGGTCCAAGAACACATATGCCTGCCCTAAGAAGAACTTCGCATTCGCATATTCGGCATTTACTTTGAGCGCCTCTTCGAGAGCGAGAGCGGCGTTCGCATAGTCCTGATTCGCGAGAAAGAGGACCCCGAACTGATACAGGAGGACGGAGTTCTGGGGTTCGAACACCAAGGCGGCGGCGACCGCATCGATGGCTTCCTCTATCTTCCCTTCCCCGAGAGCGATCTGCCCGGCGAGGAGTATTGCGGGAGTGTAGTCGGGCTTCTTCCCGAGCGCGGCCTCGACTTTCACGCGAGCATCGGCGGACTGACCACGGGCGACCTGCATCTGGGCGAGCGCGAAGTCGATCTCGGGAGTGCCCGGATTCAGTTTCCGCGCCTCTTCGTATGCCTGCGCCGCGTTCTCATACGCCCCCTCGATCTGCAAGGGGACCACGGAGGCGTATATCGAGGCGCGTACGACCCAGTTGTTGAAATTTCGCGGATTGTAGCCGACCGCATTCCCCGACATCGCAATCGCGTCCGAAAGGAGCGCGCGGAATTCGTTCTGCGCCGCGGCATCGGCAGCTTGCGAGTTCACGAGGACATTCAGCTTCGCAAGCGAGGAAAGCGCCGCGACCTGATACGCCCGGTCCTGCGGCACGAGCGAGAACGAAGACTCGGCGTGCTCGCGCGTGCGGTCATAGTTCCCGTTCGCGAGCGCGAACGCCGACTTGCCATACGCAACACCGGCAGCATACAGGCGGCCGATGCCGACGACGGACGCGAAGGATGCCATGATGGCGACGACGAGAATGAGGGTTGCGACGAACCCGATGCGCGGATTTTCAGCGAACGATACTACGGTCGTCGGGACGGCCTTCGTCCCATGCATCGACGCGATGAAAAGTCCCAGAAGAAGGAAGAGTATGAGCGTCAGGGTCGCGTTCGGCACGTAAAAGATGTGGACGACGAGAAGGTATAGAACTCCGGCACCGGTCGTGACAACTCCGAATGCCGAGCGTTCACGAGCGGCGGGACCGAAGAAGTAGCGTGCCGCGACGTAGAGGAAGAGAAGTATCAAGACCGTCCATGCAACGCCGACTATTAGCCCGCCGGTCGCTAAGGCGGTCGGAAGGTGGCCGAAGCCCGCATTGAATTCACTGTTCCAGAACACGGTCCGGAGGACATCCGCAGGACGGTAGAGGAGCCAGTCGGCGTTGAAGGTGTTCGGACCGGAGCCGAATACGGGATTCTTCTCGTAGACCGAGCCGAGGATTGCCAGAGTCCCTTCTGCGGAGGGGCGGACCTCGATGGTCTGCGTCCCGAAAGATTCCTGAAGGGATACCGGGATACCGGACCCCATGAAAAGGAAGTAGAGGGCGACGAGAAGGGTCGCGGCCGGGAGCGCGGCGTTCGGAAGCGGCTGGCGTGGAGCGCTCTCGCCTCCCGGGGCAGGGCGGCGGGTCAAGGCGAAGATGAAGACGACGAACGCGAAGATGCCGACAACGACCCACGCGAGCGTGAAATTCACGAGGGCGAGGAAGAAGAGTGACACGACGACGGTCGCATAGAGTGCGGCGGCTCTGAGAACGGGGAGCGCGATCGATTCGAGCGCGACCAAAGCGAGCGAGACGAGGAGGCCCGCAAAGAGCGCGAAGTCATTCCATTTCCCTATCAGGTTCACGACGGGAGAGTCGATCGCGGGGAACGGGAGCGGAGCGTTCAGGAACACCTGTATCGACTGGAACACGAGCACCAGCCACCCGCCAAGGAGGAGCGCGAACAGCGCGGAAAAGACGCCTTTCGGGGTCTTCACCGACCAGAAGGTCGCGAGTGCGAGCGCACAGGCGACAAGGACGAACCCGAAGGTATCCTGATCGAGCTCATACCCGAAAAACGACGACGCGGGATGCGTCGAGAAGAGCGCGGCGACGGCGTAGGCGATCGGCAGAAGCACGAGGCCGACAAGCATGGGCGACCAACTCACGGCAAGCGTACGCTTCCTGAGCGCGGAGGCGACATAGACCGAAACGAGCGCAATCGTACCGAGCGCCGCGATCAAAACCTTGGTGAACTGAAGCGGGATGCCGACGACGGGCACCAGAGCGGCGGGGATGAGGAGCGCGAGGGCGATGACAATCCCGACGGCTGCCTTGTTCTCTTTCGCGTTGCCCGTGCTTTCCTCCTGGCTCATATATGTTCAATAACGAAAAAACGATTAGTATACCGACGAGTATACCATCCGGACGGGCCTGGAAGCCCAGACTTGCTGTGTAGAGAGTGAAGCGGTATAGTCGTCAAGCGTCAGGCAGTCGCTCTTTCAAAAGAGAGGAAAGTCCGAACACTCGCCAATTTTGTTCACCGCAGGTGATAACAAAATTGAGCGTCCCGAGTCCGCGAGGGGCCAATCCTTCGCCGAGCTTCTCAGGCCTTCGGCTCTGAGAGCCTCAGGCTCGATGAGATGCTCGATTTTGCGCCACCTTCGGTGGACAAAATCGGCAGACAGGTAGCGGGTAACTCCCGTCCGTTCGAGGGCATCGAACGAGAGGTGCGAGCAGAGACGCCCGAGGCGAAAGCCGGAGGCTCCCGAGCGATCGGGATGAGCTCTTCAGTAATGAAGAGGTGAAACGGCAAAATCCTTACCCGAGTGCAAGGCCGTGCGCCAATTTTCTTCATCGAAGATGATTAGAAAATTGAGCGTCCCTTGGTCCGCGAGGGTCTACCCTTCGGAAACCTCAGGGCGCTCGATTTCTCGACATCGCTTCGCGCTGGAGAAATCGGCGAGTGCCGCTTCAGCCGGCGGGCAACCGCAGGCGCAGATAAATGATTGCCTCCTCCGACGTACGTCGGGGAAGACAGAATTCGGCTTATCGACGCGAATGCCCAAAAAATGAGAATCCCCGACGAAAGTCGGGGATTTTCTTTAGACCATCCAACTGCGGAGAGGGGGAGATTCGAACTCCCGGTCCGGTTTCCCGAACGCCTGTACTCCAAACAGGTGCCTTCGACCACTCAGCCACCTCTCCTCCATTTCTCGTACACGGAACGAATACGATCGTTTGACGTGCCGAATATCTTTATATAGTGAGCGACGGCTTCCTCCTTGTAAAGATAGATACGCCGTCCCTGACTAGCAATATGAGGGATAATTCCGAATTCTACAAATATCGTCGCGACTTGCTTAATCAATTCAGGAGAAAAACTCGTAAAACAAAAACCGATGTTTTTATAGCGCTTTTTAGCAATGATGTGATTATGTACAAAAAGACATCCATCTGTATCAACAAGGCCTCGTACACATGCAATACGAAATTCTTGACGCTGGAGAATCCAACGGGGTATAGCGAGACCGTGTCGTAATTTATTCCCCCTCGGCAACCCTTTCATAACGAGAAAATCAACCACCGTTGTGCTCGCAAGAGACACAATCAGGGTTCTCCCTGTTTTTCGTTTTCGGATAACTGGCACGATGCCAAAAATTTTTTTACAAAGACGTTCAATATACTTTGCATATGTCGCATCTGACTCTGAGTTGAGCGTGATGGTGGCTTGCCACGCGTTGTTAATTCCCCCATCGCCAAGCATGATGCCAAAAAACTCAGCAAGAAGGGACGACTCGGTTGGCAGTACTACTGTCTTACGATGACTTTTCTTTGGATAGCGGAGTGCGGCTACTTCCATATGTCACAGTATAGCATACTGGTCTAGTGCAATATTTAAATCTGTCACTAGACCACCCGTCCTTCAGATAAACTATATGAATCTTCACGTTCTTGTGTGTCGTCAGCTGAAACCTCCGCCCTACCGATGCGGTAAGGGAAGTGCAATAGAGCGAAAGCGAAGCGGGTTCATACAACCCGCTTTTTTCGTTTTACGTTGAGAAATAAGGATTTCGTGTAACCTTCGAGACGGGCTACAAGGTATGGGTAGATGGAGCTTCGGTCGATAAGCTCAAAAGATTCTCTTCAACAAAAACCAGTCAACATGTCTCACAAAGCATCACGAGAGCGGGCAGGGTCGCACAAGATGTGCGTCATCAATAACGACCTTACGAACGAAAAGGGGGCGTCTTGTGATGTAAGCCCAGGGACATAACGACGGAAAAGCCAAAAAAATCTCACTCACAAGACCCCCCTCCACCGAGGGGGGATTTTTCTTGGCAAAGCCCAGATACGAAGAGAGTGATTACAAGTGTAAGAATCTAAAAAAAATTAATATGGCAAAAAGCATTGGAACCAGAGAACCTATAGTAACTCCGTACTTCGGCGTTGCCGACGTTGCACAGGGAATTTCGAGTGGGAGGGCAACAACCTTTTTCGCATCATCATCGATTAAGGGCGACGCCTTGAAGAGCTCCAAAGAGGGTTTGCGCAGAACCGCTCGAGAACTCAGGCAGGCGGCGACTGATCTCGAAAACCTCGCAAAGGAGGCACGAGATGAGGCAGATGCTCTCCGAACTGCTGCAGCCGGGATGCTTGCGGCTGCAGAGGCTCTCGAAGAAGCGGCAAACTCGGTCGGACCCGTGGCGGATGCTCTCAGGAGTGCTGCGGACGCCATTGATGAAGCGGCGGCGGCGGTCGAACGAGTCGAAGTCACGCTTGGAGGCGTGCTCGGAAAACACGGGAGTGTTGTTGCAGGCCTCAAGAGTCTGATCAGGAGAGCGAGATCAATCTTGGGGAGATAACCAGTAATTAACGTAGGATATCCAACTACTCGTGGATATAACGAAACGCCCTCCGTTTCTGGCCGGAGGGTGTTTCTTATTTTCCTAAGAGCGCCTTGATACGATCCTCTACCGGCGGATGCGTCATAAAGAGCGACGCGAAACCCTTCCGAGCGCCGGGGCCGAACGGGTTCGAGATGAAGAGGTGTGCGGTTGCGTTGTTTGCGCGTTGCATCGGCGCCTGATAGGCGCCTATTTTTTTGAGCGCCGAGGCAAGCCCTTCCGGATAGCGCGTGAGGAGGGCGCCAGAGGCGTCCGCGAGAAATTCGCGCTTCCGCGATATCGCGAGATGAATGAGCTGGGCAACGATGGGAGCGAGGATAGCGAGGACGAACCCGACGAGAACCATGACGGCGCGGGCTTGGCCGCCGCGGTCGCTTCCTCCCCTTCCCCAGAAGTGAGAGCGGATGAAGAAGTCGGAGAGGAGCGTCACGAAGCCCAAAAGGACGATGACGACCGTCATGACCAGGGTGTCGCGGTTCTTCACGTGCGAAAGCTCGTGCGCGAGAACGCCCTCAAGCTCGGGGCGCTCCATCGCGGAAAGGAGGCCGGTCGTGACCGCGACCGCGGCATGCTTCGGGTCACGGCCCGTCGCGAAAGCGTTCGGCGCGGGGTCGTCGATCACGAAAACCCGCGGCTTCGGAAGACCGTTCGCGATGGCGAGATTCTCGACGATGCGATTCAGTTCGAGGTATTCCGGGCCCTCGGCCGGCTTCGCGCCGGAGGTCGAAAGCGCTAGCTTGTCCGAGAACCAGTAGCTTCCCACGTTCATGAAAAGAGCGAACGCGACCGCGGCGTAGAGGATGGCGGGAGTGTCCAAGGCGTACGAAAACGCCCAAGCGAGGCCCACGACGACCACGAAGAACGCGAGCATGAGGAACCATGTGTTCCGGATATTCTTGTCTGATTCTGAATACAGGGAGGCCATGGGGGCTTATTGTACAGAGCGGGGGCGATTCGTAAAATCAAAGGTCACTGTTTCGGACGCGTGTCACCGATGAGAGCCGCGAACCACGAACGGTAGGAAACGAGGGGGCCGAACTTGTTCACCTCCGGCTTGCCCGGGATGAACGAGATGGCGATCCACGCGGTCACCCCGACGAGAGACACTGCAATGGCCCACGGGGCGATGTCGTAAGGGCCGGGACCGGTTCTACCGAACGTCGAGGTAAGGATGCCCACGAGCCAGAAGAGTCCCACCGCCCAGCCGGTCACGTTGAGGTCGTGAAAACGCCGCACCTGAAGCCCGATCGAAGCGGCCGCGAGGTAGATGCTACCGATGAACGATGGTATCCATCCCACAAGAGGGGCAATAACGACCCACAGTAAGAGGGAGCCCATGCTCGCCGGAGTGGCGAACGCGGTGACGGCGAAAAGAATTGCGAACGAAAGTGCCAGCCCGAGAACGAGAAGGCCGATACTACAGACGACATACACCAGGGTCGCCTTCCAATAGTCAGCCGCTCCGATGCGCCCAGTGAACATGGGAAGTGTCGAGAACGCCCCGGTTAGAATTTCACTTTCACTGGCTCCTTCGCCGCCGCATCCACTTCGCTCAATTCAAAATAATCCATCGGTTTGAACTGCGGGAACATGCCAGCGACCAGGTTCGCGGGGAAGCTCTGGAGCATGGTCACGAGGTCGCGTACGTTCGTGTTGTAGAAGCGGCGTGCGGCCTGGACCTTGTTCTCGGTGTCAGAAAGTTCGCGCTGGAGCTCGAGGAAGTTCTGGTTCGCCATGAGGCTCGGATACGCCTCCGCAACCGCAAAGATGCTTTTGAGAGCATTCGTCAGCATGTTCTCCGCCTTCCCGTGCTCCGCTACTGATTGCGCGCCCATCGCCGCGGCACGCGCCTTGGTCACGCTCTCGAATGCCTCTTTCTCGTGGGCCGCGTACCCCTTCACGGTCTCGACGAGGTTCGGAATGAGGTCATAGCGGCGTTTCAGCTGGACGTCGATGTCGGCCCACGCTTCCTTGGCCCGTTGCGTCAGGCGGACGAACCCGTTATAGGTCGCGATGAACCAGCCGATAATGATCGCGGCGGCCGCGAGAAGGACGTAGGTGATTGTCGACATGGACCCAGTATAGCAAGACGCCACGCGAGGCGAAGACCCGATATACTGTGTCGGAATGCACCTCTTTCCCTTTCTCCTCTTCGGCGGGCTGGGCCTCTTCCTCGTCATCTACAACAACCTGAAGCAGAAGCGGGCTCCGTATTACTGGGAGAGCCCTCTCGACCGGGCGATACCGTTCATGCCCGCATCCGTCGTCTTCTATTTCCTGTACTTCCCCCTTATCGTGGGGACATTCTTCGCGCTCCGAGAATCCGTGTTCGAGATCGGCTTCCTCGCGGCAACGAATCTGTCCTTGTACCTCTCGCTCATCGTTTACTACTTCTTCCCGTCCACGATCCGCCGTCCGACGCTCCACGAAGGGAGGCGACGTGACGTCTTCGAATCGGTCGTGGCCCTCATGTACCGCGTCGACCGGACGACGAACGGATTTCCGAGCGCGCACGTCTATGTCACGGTCATCTGCGGCTACTATCTTATGCTCGCGTTTCCGGCTGCCGCATGGCCTCTCTGGGTTCTCGCGGGCGCCATCATCACCTCGACAACGCTCGTGAAGCAACACTACGTGATAGACATCGTCGGCGGCATTCTGTGGGGCCTCGGCGCGATAGCCGTCGTGAACTGGATATTTTAAAAACCCCGCCCATGCCTGGTCCACCAGCTGGCGGATTTTTTTCTTCAGGCTCATCAGCGATAGCCGCTTCCGTCGTGAGGAGCATGGCTGCGGCCGATACTGCGTGCTGGACACAACCGCGGGTCACTTTCACGGGGTCGATGATGCCAGCCTCGAGCATGTCGGGGACAATCTCATCCTTTACGGCATCATAGCCCGTCTGGCCCCTTCCTTTCTTCACGTCCGCGACTATCACCTCGCCCGAATCCTTTCCGGCGTTCATCGCTATCTGCTTCAGGGGGCGCGTGAGCGCAGAGAGGACGATGCGGTAGCCGATCTCCTCTTCCTTCGTCATTTTCTTCCATTCCGCGTCTGCCTCGACCTTCGCCGCCGCCTTGACGAGCGCCGTCCCGCCGCCCGCGACGATGCCCTCCGCA